>CAXUGH010000005.1:0-22857 GCA_964250365.1 uncultured Ktedonobacteraceae bacterium | reverse complement strand
GCGAAATATTCGTCGCTGTAGAAACCAACATCTTTGCCAACATAGACACTTACGAGAAAATCATCGCGCGGCATATCCGCCGAAAGAACAAGGTCCTCGTCGATTTGCTCTATCAGCTTCGTCAAATCTGTTTCTTCTAACTCGCGTTCTAAAATAAGTGTGCCATGCACAGCTGTTGTAGTGAAGTGAATGTCTACGGTGCCGAGCCGATTATTGCTTTGCAGATTGCTTCCCTGCATAATGTAGTATCCCTCGGAGTGGGGTGTACGAAAGTGTCGCTCGAAGTGAATGTCATCCATGCGGTGTAGTTAGCACGGTCACAATGTAACCGCACGCTCCTTCCTTTCTTATCCTGTCTGCCCTTTGCTTCTATGAAAGCATGATGCCCCGCCAATACCAGTATATCTGCTTCTGTCTCTACAAGACATCCGCATTATATCATAACAACTTTTACAAAAACGCAAATGAATTGCGAATTGCGGAGAACACGACGCTTTCCTCATCAGCGTAGACGTTTTGCGGAGCCATTTGCGTCAACACATACATCTGGTTGCCATGCAGCGTTGCAAACATATACATCGTGTAGTTCACACCATCCTGCTGTATATTTCCTTGTACCTGCTGCCATGTCGCTCCACCGAAAGAGGCAGTTCCTAGTGTTTTTATAGCCGTCATACCGCTTTTTGTCGCTTGTTGCTGTAGATATGCAGCGGCGTCACTACCCGTAGTAGCCGCCGAGAGCTTAGCCGTTGCGGTATGACTACTATCCGAGAGTACAACGCCTGCTGCATTCTTTTGCGCTGTCCAACCGCTGGGATATGAAAGAGAGACACCGAGTTGCGTATTCTTGAAGCTCTGCAATGGTTGCGTGATGGCTGGCACGGCAAAAGGATTCGCAAGTGCAATCCACGCTCCGCCACCAAGAATGAGAATACAGAAGCAAGCGAGTAAGATAATAAACGGAACTCGGCTCTTTTGGCGGCGAGTCGCCGTAGCAGGGAGCGGAGTAGCGGTAGGTGCAGAGCGTACATCTTGTACAGACGAGAGTTGACGGGACTGGTTTTGGACACCATTTCCACTTACCTGTTGTGAAGGAGCAGAAGTGGCAGGTCGTGATGCTGGTAGGGGAGTATGTGCTACATATGGCTGTACCTGCTGTTCTCGAACACGCTGCTCAACTGGAGAGTTTGTATTGCCTGATAACGAACGAGGAGATGTTACCGCTTGCTGAGTAACTACGGATGTGTGCTTTTGCGGATAGTTGGGCACGGGAACGGTGTCGAGATGTTCTACATTATCAGAGCCTGAGACCGCCGGTTGTAGAAGTGTAGGCACATCTTCTACATGTTGCGAACTGGCGGTTTCCAGCGGAGTTGTCGGAGTCTCCTCGATATCCTGTCTCTCGTCTTTCCGAAGTTCAGGCAAAGGCGTGGGAGGATTATTGCGCTTATTCTCCTCTATCTTGACAGGTGCTTCTTGCGGAGGCACAGATGTTGTACGAACTGCCGCATTCTGGATAGGTTGACTTCTTTGCGGCTCTACACGTGCCACATTATTTTGAACTAGTGGCTCTCTCACGGAAACATGCGTAAGTGGTGCAGGCCACGCGACAGCAGATTGAGAGAGATTGTCTGGTCCAATACGGCGCGTTGTTCGCTGAGGGCCAGAAGTACTCGTTAAATTACTCCCTACATTGGCATCATCAGGTGCAATACGGCGCGTTGTTCGTGGCGGTTGTTGCGATTGAGATTCTTGTACAGGAGGCTTCGCTGGCGGTTGTTGCACTCTTTGCTCCCGTAGCACATGCTTTTCGGGTTCTACGGCTTTCGCAGCGGCATTAGCCGCCAGCGATTGAGCACTAAATGGATGGGATGGCACAAGCGTCCCACAGTGATTGCAGAAATGTGCATCACCTCTAGGCAATTCTTGCCCACAATTAGTACAAACAGTTGCCACGAAATCTCTCCTGCTCTAGCCTAACTTTTTCTCACTACAGTATCTTAAAATTTCGTAAGGGTCAAGCAAGATAAGCACGAGTAGTACATATTGTTGCTTACTTGAGTTCGAGCAATGCTTCGCGCTCCGCCTGCGTCTCTAGCACATGCTGGTTCTTGACGATATCAACCAGTTTCTTACGCCCCTTTGGACTGCCAATCATGAGAACGCCGACCAATTTGTTGTCGCGGAAGAAGAGTTTGCGATAATTCTCATTGCCCTTCTCTCCTGGCTCACGACGCGCAAGCACATGAGTATCAGCATTGCCCGATTCGGTTGTGCCGACAACAGCAATATTGACATCGAAGAGCGGACTGGTATAGGTTGGCACGTCGAGATACGCCTGATGTCCACCTGCCATATTGATGGCAACAACGCGCCCATGCGCCATCGCGTTATCCCACGTACCCATCGTGTGATGCATGTCAATGGTAGGATCGAAAAATTCCGCGACATCTCCTGCTGCATAGACGCCGGGGACGTTGGTTTCGAGGTATTCGTTGACCATTACACCATTGCGTATCTCCACAGGCGTACCGGACAGTATCTGTGTATTGAGTGTGATGCCAAGTCCAATGCCAATCATATCGGCCTGTATCTCGCGTCCCTTTCTCGTCTTGACATACGTTGGAACGCCGTTCTTGGGCACAACTTCCTCGATTTCGTCGCCATGAATAACCTCGACGCCAAACTTCTTGGCTATGTTATCGACAACCTCGCCGCCTTCAGGGTCAAGAGCGGTACGCAACCAGTAGGGACTCCGCATAATCCACGTTGTATCGAGTTTACGCACGGCGAAGCCGTCGCAGAGTTCATACGAAATAAAGCTACCACCATAGGCAACAGCGGTGCGCGACGCCAGCATCTTCTCGATAATTGCCTTCGTATCGTCGAGCGTCACAAAGTTATAAATATGGCTCACATCCTTCGCACCAGGAACACGCAACGGATTAGCCCAGCCCCCAGTAGCTATCAGCAATGCATCGTAGGGAAGATGTTCGCCTGTATTTGTGACGACGACGCGTTCATCGGTATGCACATGCTCAACCATTGTTTCGGTCAATAGGTCGATATTCTTCTGCTCGTGCCACCCGAAATCACGAATCATCACCTTCTGCTCTACGATAACGCCCTGTAGGAAACGCGGCAACGAGACGCGGTTGTACAGTGGATACACCTCGTTCGTGATAAGTTTAATAGAGCAATTTGCGTCGTTTTTGCGAAGTGTCTCAGCGGCGGTCGTCCCTGCCACCCCGTTGCCAATAATCACATACTGCTTCTCGTGTGTAGCCAATGCGAATATCTCCTTCATACGATTTTCTGTAGGAATGTTGTATAGTCTTTGAATATGAGCGAATCTTAGCACAGTTTTTGTAAGAGTGCTATAGCTGTGTTGCAAGCAAACAGAGAGATACTTGTGGTATGTTTAGACAAAGGAGCAAGCCATGCCCGAAACCTCGAAATCCTCCACCCAAAAAATTCCTATTCGCGAACGCTCCGTTTCTCTAGGAAACGTGGTAGGCGTTAACGGCTACCACGTCAATAAAACTGCTCTGCAACAGCGGTTTGCCGAAGGCGGTTTTGCTCTCGCTGAAACTCCTCATTTTCTTGTTTTTACGAGAGACACGGCTCCTTCGCTTTTTATCGTTCATAAGTTTGCCCCGGAGTCCATAGACGCAGATGTTGGCAACTTTCTGTTAAACGAATTACAACCTCTTGGCTTACTGAAAAGCGAACAGGACTTTGGCGAGCTATTCGCGGTGGTGGTCGGATCGTTGTTTCCGTATGAGGTACAAAAAGCATGGCATTTGTATGCCTCTAACACATTACACCGCTACCAACATCTTTTAACACAAAAAAATACTTCTAGGACTCCCTCTTCAAACATAGAGATGTTTGCGCTCCTTTATCGCCGCGTCTATGACCTGCTCGTTGGGAGTACATTTCTTGACGCAGGATGCTCATTTGGCTTTCTGCCTTTACTTGTCGCTGAACGCTTTCCATTCCTAACTGATATCGTAGGTATCGACATACAAGACGCCCCATTTATCACCACACGAGTTGTAGCAGAAGAACACGCCCTCAACAACGTGCGCTTTCTGCAAGCAGACTTATTAGCAAACACGTTTGACAATATCGGGACATTTGATACTGTCACCGCCCTTCACATCCTCGAACATTTTAGCGAAAAGGACATGTACATTGTGCTGAAAAATTTGTTAGCGGTCACGAAACATCGCCTACTTATCGCTGTGCCTTATGAAAAAGACAAGCCAGAAATCGTCTATGGTCATAAGCAGCTTTTCTCTCAGAGAAAGCTTGAAGCGATTGGCGTGTGGTGTGTGCGTCAATTAAACGGAAAAGGGATGATGTGGTATGAGGATAGTGCTGATGGGTTGTTAGTGATAGAGAAGTTATAAAACAGTCATGTATCTGGATGTTATACTCTTAGAGAAGAAGGGTGATAGGCAGAAAACAGAAAGGACCTGATGGATGGCTTACGACTACCAACTCCCCAACGAAGATGATATCTTGCACACAGCGCAGTTGCGAGCGGGCTATCCAATTTCGCGCCGCGATTTTGACGCGCTGATGAATGCGAGCAAAGAACTCAAAGTGACCATCCCGTTGCCATTTGGAGATATTGCCTTAGCTTCCATATATCGTACCGTTTTGCCCTTATTAGGAAAAGTTTTCGACAGTGAAGAGCAGCCATAGGGTATCCAAGCATCAAAACAGATGTGCCCCTCATCTTTTGCAAAAGATGAGGGGCACATCTGTTTTGCTATATGCTATTGAGTAGGGCGTAAAACCGATACAATGGCGGCGATAACACTCAAAGCGAAAGAGACCAGGAATGCAAGATGCAAGCCTGAAAGGAACGATGGGATAACAGAGGCAAACTGCCCCATACCTCCACCAGTGATAAACACTTGTTGAATAGCATTTTGTGGGATGCTGCTGAGGGCAAGCGGAAACACAATTGCAATACTCAACATCTGGCCCGTGTTGTTTAACATACTCAGAATACCCGATGCGGAACCGCGCGTATGCGGCTCCACTGAACTCATGATTGCATTCGTGTTGGGCGACACGAATAGACCAGAGCCACCACCCATAAGAGCCATGAAGATTGCTAACAACCAGTATGGTGTAAATTGGGTTACGGTGGTTAAACCGAGCAGACCGAGTGCTGATACAACTAATCCAGCGGTTGCCAGGATACGTGAGCCTATACGATCTGATAATTGTCCACTTATAGGACCGATTATCATGAATGCTGCTCCAAAGGGTGCTAGCAATAGTCCTGCTGTCAACGGGTCTTTTCCATAGGGTCCTTGCAAGAAAAAGATGAGCAGGAATAGTACTGCTCCACGCGCAATACCATTAAGCAAACCACTGAGAGTTGCAAATGCGAACAGTCGGCTCAGAAAAAGACGTAACTGGACAATTGGTGCTTTAATACGTGGTTCAAGAACCGCAAATGCAATCAGACTCACAATACCCACAACAAGAATGGCAATTGTGGCTGCTTGACCGAGTACAGGAAATGCTAGCATGGTCAATGCCATCAGCACACCAGTAAGGCCAAGGGTTAATGTGACACTACCAACCCAGTCAATCGGCTGGCGTTCCGCAGGTCGTACAGGCTCACGAAGTCGCGCTATACCCCATATCAAGCCGAAAATGCCGATGGGCACGTTGAACAAGAATACCCAACGCCACGAAAATTCGGTGAGTAGTCCACCAATAATTGGACCAATCAGGAAACCTGCTGCTCCCGCGATCTGGTTGATGCCCAGTCCCAGACCAGCACGGCCTTTCTTGAACGCGTCTACCACGATAACCGTACTGTTTGTGAGCAGGAGAGAGGCACCCGCGCCTTGAATAAGACGCCCGATAATCATATCGCTGCCATGAAATTGCGGTTGCGCTAAACCAGCAAGAAGCGAGCCAAGCGTAAAGACGGCAAAGCCAGCATTATAGAGACGCTTACGCCCCCATACATCAGCTAGGCGACCGATGATGGGTGTCAAGACAGTGAGCACTAACAAATAGCCCAACAACACCCAGATGATAGTAAAGAAGCCCACACGGAGGTCTGTGAGGATATTTGGCAAAGCGATCAACAAGGCCGAACCTTGTATAGAAGCCAGCAGCGCGCCAACGGTGGTAACAGAGAGCGCAACCCAGCGATAGTTATCATGCAGTTCAGACTCGACGGGTCCCGTTGTCTGCACAGCATTTTCTGCCGAGACATCAGGAGATGTAAGGCGCGATGAATTCATTAAAAACCCTTCCAGGATAGTTACAATTCTCGCTGCCATTTACGGGCAGCGATTACAAGCTTTACGAATGTGAATAAATGTCGATAAGGGTAGGGACCAATTCATTGCGTCCGAGGGGTGGGGCGGCGGGGTACACGTCACCGCCGCGAATCGTTGCCCACGCGTTGTACCACCCCAGCTCCACCGAAGACGCGATAAATCGGTCCCTACACGTCTATGAGATGACGAAGAGCAGGAAGTGCATCGGCAATACTTCCACGTTCGTCGTCGCTCAATTGTGCAAGTCGAAGAGAGAGAGAGGTGCGTTGAGCGGTGTCATACGTTGTCATCACTTGCAGCCCCAGCACACTTGCCTTCACCCACACGGTTCTCCAGTCTACGTCATCGCGGCTACGCTCAACGTAGCCATTCGCCAGCAGACGCTTGACCATCGCAGTCACAGTAGAAGGCGTCACGGCAAGTTGCTCCGCAAGCTCTTGCATCGTACATTGCTTACGCTCAACCAGCACACGTAACAGCGACAACTGCCCCGGCGTGGCGCGTATCTCCGACAGGGCGTGTTGTAAGTCTTCGTTGCCCTCGGCTATCCTGTTATCGAGCGGAACATCTGCGTTCAAGCGTCGTACCAATTGTGGTGCCACCTCAAGTAGTGACTGTGCAAGGTCTATCTCTGCTTGCGTAAGGCTCTCCTGTACCATACCTCTCCTCTCACTTTGACAATCTAACTATATTATACGCACAATATTTGAATGATGTAAAGCGGAAGAATACGAGAGATACATTTCATGATAACGGCTTGCCGCTGTCATGAAATATATCTCTCGTATTCTCCTCCTCGATGCACTATAATAAATAGCTAGAACAACAGAGTTTCAGCACACATTCGTTGAGGAGTAGACATGACACAACCTGCATGGGAAGAGCGTTGGCATCCTCTACGCGAGGAATGGGTGATTATCGCAGCACATCGCCAATCGCGTCCGTGGATTGGTGCAATGGTTGCAGGTACAATTGAGGATATTCTAGCGTATGTGCCGACTTGCTACTTGTGTCCAGGAAACTTACGAGTCAACGGTACGCGTAATCCCGATTATCGCACAACTTTTGTTTTCGACAATGATCATCCCTGCGTGAGTCCAGAAGCACCAGAACCAATTGAAACTCCCTTACCTTACTCAGTTCGTCGCGCTCAGGGGCATGCACGAGTCATCTGTTATAGTCCACAACATAACCTTACAGTTGCAGAAATGTCGGAACAAGCTATCATAGAGATTGTACAGGTCTGGCAACAGCAGACGCTCGATCTAGGTAACAGTCCGTCAGTTAAGCATGTGTTGTGCTTCGAGAACAAAGGTAAGGTTGTCGGCGTCTCAAACCCTCATCCTCACACTCAGGTATATGCGACAAACTTTGTCTTCAAGACTATCGAGACCGAATTACTGGCCTCACACAAATACAGCCAGCAACATGGACGAAGTTTGTTCAGCGACATTATCGCGGCAGAGCAGAAGGATGGGCGACGTATTCTCTTTGAGGACGAATACACAATTGCCTTCGTGCCCTACTTCGCACGCTATGCTTACGAGGTTTATGTAGCACCCAAAAGGCGTGTCGCTCACATTCACGCTCTGAATGACAAAGAGGTACAATCGCTGGCGCAAGCACTCAAAAACGTCACGGTACGCTTCGACAATCTGTGGCAGATGTCATTTCCCTATGTCATGCCGCTTCATCAAGCACCAACCGATGCCGAGGACTACCGCGATTTTCATTTCTTCATCGCCTTTCATCCACCTCTGCGCCGCCCCAACGTCCTCAAGTATCTCGCAGGGCCAGAAATCGGTGGCGGCAATTTCGTAAGCGATACCTTGCCAGAGGAGAAGGCGGCAGAGTTGCTGGCTCTACCAACGACGCATTACAAGCTTAATCTACAAAGAAACGAGATAGAGCGATGATTCGAGATGCTGATAAGTTGTTAGATCGTCTTCGTAACATTCACGCGGCAATACGGAATCGAGTCGTGGCGGCATGCGAACAAAGCGCGGTAGAGCAACTTGCCACGCTTGTCGCGGAGCAGGCAGGTGATGTGGTCTTTGCCATCGACCGTATCTCCGAAGAGGTACTACTGAAACACTTCGGCGAGTTAGCGCAGGAATGGTCATTTGTCTTAATTGCAGAAGGAATAGGCGAAGATGGCGTGGTTGTGTTTCCTGCTGACACAAACCCGACAGAGGCAGAGTTACGCATCATCGTCGACCCCATTGATGGCACACGCGGCTTAATGTACCAGAAACGTTCCGCTTGGATATTGACAGGCGTCGCTCCTAATAACGGTTCTAACACTAACCTTACGAATATAGAGCTTGCGCTGCAAACAGAGATTCCACTGGTCAAGCAGCACCTCTCGGACAGCTTATGGGCAAGTGTGGGTAAAGGTACACAGGGGGAGCGTTACAACCATTTGACAGGCGAACGCCATGTCTTGTATGCTCGTCCTTCACAGGCACAAACAATCGCGCAGGGTTACGGCTCTATCGCGCGTTTTTTTCCAGGCAATCGTGCGGAGTTAGCGTCTATAGACGACGCGCTCTACGAACAGGTACTTGGTCCGACACAACAAGGAAGAGCGCAGACTTTCGAGGACCAATATATTTGCACAGGTGGTCAACTTTATGAACTAATGATGGGGCATGATCGCTGGCTGGCAGACCTACGACCTCTGCTTGGACAAAACACAGGCTTGTTTTGCCATCCCTACGACCTTTGTACAGAACTTATCGCTCGTGAGGCTGGTGTGATTGTGACAAACGAACAAGGGCAACAACTCGCTTCACCGCTGGATGTCACCACTGGTCTTAGCTGGATAGGTTATGCGAATTCAGTCATTCAGCAACAGGTTGCACCCGTTCTCGACGCAATATTGCGCCAACGCTTCTTGCTATAGAGGAAATCTGAAAGGGAAACGTAATGTGGCATAGCGAACACCGACTCATCGAACTCCAATCCGATGTAGCACGCTTTCTCGACATACTCAACGCCTCGTCGGACTTCTTTGAGCCACACACTCCCATTCTTGTGTCGCGTGCCCCTGGTCGTCTCGACTTGATGGGTGGCATCGCTGATTACTCTGGCTCACTGGTACTTGAATTGCCGTTAGCGGTTGCAACGTTGATAGCGGTGCAGAGCGTTGAGGAGCCGCTTGTTAGCATAGCAAGTACAGAGGCTATAGAGATTGGTGGCGTGCCATTGGTGACGATTCCGCTAGAACAGCTATGTCCACACAATAAACCCTTACAGTACAAAGAGGCTCATTCCCTGCTTACTACTAAACTGGAGCAAGCGTGGGCAGCTTATGTCGCAGGAGTCCTCGTGGTTTTACAACGCGAATTGCATGTGGAACTACGACACGGTTTGCGTATCATGGTGCATTGCGAGGTACCAATCGGGAAAGGTGTAAGTTCGTCGGCTGCATTAGAGGTTGCAACGATACAAGCACTTTGTACACTCCTAGAGGCTCCCCTGGAAGGGCAGAAGCTCGCGCATCTATGCCAGATAATGGAAAACTTCGTAGTAGGTGCGCCATGCGGTATTATGGACCATATGACCAGCGCATGTGGGATACAGGATAATTTGCTTGCTCTATTATGTCAACCAATGCAATTACAACCATCTGTACAATTACCCGAAGAGATCGAGGTATGGGGCATTGACTCAGATGTGCGCCACACCGTTTTGAGTAGCGACTACACCTCTGTACGCGTGGGAGCATTCATGGGCTATCGCATCATAGCGGAGATTGCAGGACTAGCCGTTATACGAAAAGACAATGCACATGTCGAGGTCACAGACCCACTCTGGAACGGCTATCTGGCGAACATTCCGCCTTCACAATGGGAAATGCTCTATCGTGATCATATGCCCTGCAAACTGAGTGGCAAAGCCTTTCTCGAACAATACAGCGGCTCTACCGATACAGTAACTTATGTGCAAGCAGACCGTGTATATGCAGTACGACAGCCTACTGCACACCCCATTTATGAACATCATCGTGTCCAATTATTTCGCACACTACTCGCCCAACAACCAACGAGCGAAGAGCATCTGACTCTGCTCGGCGAACTGATGTATCAATCACACGCCAGTTATAGCGCATGTGGACTCGGCGCAAAAGGCACGGACCGACTCGTTGAACTAGTGCGTCATGCAGGAGCTAAAGCAGGGTTATACGGCGCAAAGATTACTGGAGGTGGCAGCGGCGGCACAATAGCAGTACTGGCAAGAAAAGGTTCGCGCGAACAGATACGTAGTATCGCTGCACAATATGAGCAGGAAACAGGTCGCAAGACGACGTTGTTAGAAAACTCGTCTTCAGGAGCAGTAGCGTGGGGGATAGTGCGGTTGGTCAATTCGTAATCAAATGAATATTTCATCTGAATATTGTAAGCCAGCTTCTTCCAAAGCAGCGTCGAGAGTGTCATGCCTAGCAAATTGTGTAATCTGCTGATGATCAACACGAAAACGAGATGCGATGTTGCGTTCGCCACTCACTTCTCCCGTCTCAATAGATCGCCATATTCCGTGTTGAGCAACTACAACAACATCGTCGCGTACAAAAGCGCGAAGTGTAATGAGGTATAATCCAGCACGTCCAAGCCAATCACGCAGAATTTGATGTCCATAACCAGAGCCACGAGGTCCGACAACTTCAATCGCGGGAGCAGACAAGGTAAGAAGTTGATCAATGTTTTGATTGTTAGCAGCGTCTTGCCACGCTTTAGCAAGAGCAAATGCACTTTCGTATCTCATAAAGAAACCCTTCAAGAATTTATGTGTATGATACATACATATAATAAACGAGAAAGGATGCTTTGTCAAGTGATACAATAGGGGTATGAAAGATGATAACGTGACTACGCCATTGAGAGACGAGCGGGATGAACAAACTCTCTTGGACCAAGCAGGTCAAGCCATGTTTCGTTTAGGTCGAGTTTTTAGCCGTTATCCCATGCGCGATCAATTTATGCAGCACACATGGCGAGCCGTCGAACTCTCACGTATTCTGGTAGCAGAGGCCGTTGCTGTCGGCTCGATAGAACCGGATCAGGAGGTGACGGTGGGTGTTGTTGCGGAGAGGCTGAGTATCAATCCCTCTACAGCAAGTCGTCTTGTCGCTGAAACGGTTGAAGCGGGTTATCTAGTTCGCATACCTTCCCATGCAGACAGTCGCCGAATTCGCCTTGAACTAACAAGCATTGGACGCGACTTAGTAGAGAACGCTCATCGCTATCAACGTAGCATATTTGAGTATGTCACACATGGTTGGACGGACTCTGAACGCCAGGAATTTGCACGTCTACTTCTTAAATTTGTCGCTTCTGTTACTGAAACACACGCCCAACTTATTAAGTCGGATATGCCTTCGCAGGAATAAGCCTCTTTAACCATCAGCGGTTTTATGTACTACCGCACGCTAAGTTCTAGCACGCCGCCAGCGTCTATGCTATAATATATCAGAGTTCATTAGTAGGAATTAGCATTGTATCTCATCACAACTATACAAAGAGAAGGAGAGTAGCACAAATTTATCTTCTTGCGTGCTACTTATAAGGATAGGACATGGCGGAAACAATTAGTGCTGATATGATTATTCATGATGTCGTGAGCAAGTATCCCGCGACGGTCAAGGTGTTTCACGGGCATGGTTTGCCGTGTACCGCCTGTGCCGTTGGCTCACGAGAGAGCGTGGCTGGCGGTGCGCGCACACACCGTTTTACACCGGAGAAGCAGGACATGCTGTTGAAAGACCTGAATGCGGTCATCAACAACGAACCCATTTCGGTGGCTCCTCAGAAGGCTCCCGTTGGACGCGGCGTACCATTACAGATGTCGCCTGCGCCTGCCGAGCGCAAGATTAAGCAGGTCATCGCCATCATGAGCGGTAAGGGCGGCGTCGGTAAGTCGCTGGTAACAGGTCTGCTCGCAGTCTCATTGCGACGGCAGGGACAGCGCGTTGGTATCCTGGACGGTGATATTACTGGTCCCAGCATCGCGCGTATGTTTGGGACAAAAGGCCAGCCGGGAAAATCGGCTAGCGGCGGTATCGATCCCCTCGTGAGTAAGGGCGGCATCAAGGTGATGTCGATGAACATGTTTCTTGAAAAGGATAGCGACCCCGTTGTATGGCGCGGCCCCATGATTTCCAGTGCCATCAAGCAGTTCTATAGCGATGTCGATTGGGGCAATCTCGACTACCTCTTGATCGACCTGCCTCCTGGCACATCGGATGCGCCGATGACCGTGCTACAATCGTTGCCAGTTGATGGTATCGTGATTGTCTCCTCGCCACAAATGCTGGCGACGATGATTGTGATGAAGTGTATCAACATGGTGCAGCAACTCAAAGGCGTGATCGTCGGTGTGGTCGAGAACATGTCGTACTTCGAGGCCCCCAACGGCGAACGCTACGAGATTTTCGGACCCAGCAACGGAGCCGAACTCGTCGGCATGACTGGCGCTCCTCTACTGTCGCAGTTGCCTATCGACTCTAGCTTGACCGTTCTCTGCGATCAGGGACGCGTCGAAGAGTATTACGCCGAAGGCTACGAGACGCTCGCCGCGAACTTCATCAACACGCTGAAGGTAAAGAGATAAACAAATAAAAACAGCTTGTACGAGGCTGTTGCCAGCCGCGTACAAGCTGTTTTTATTTGTTTATAAGTTGCTTTCAAATGAGCCAAGCACCTTGCAAAACGTGGTATGAGCGGCGAGATCGGCGAGGGCGGCACGCACATGTGAGTCTTCACGGTGCCCCTCGAAGTCGAGATAGAAGACATACTCCCACGCGCGTTGACGCGATGGACGCGACTCTATTTTGAGGACGTTGATTTTATTTGTCGCCAGCACACCAAGACACTGATAGAGCGATCCTGGCTGGTGTGCCGTTGCCATGACAAGCATCGTTTTCGCATGACCGCTACGGCGTGGGGCAGGTTCGCGTCCTAACGCAATGAAGCGCGTGTAGTTGTCCTTGATGGTCTGAATGCCACTTGCCAGTATCTCTAGCTGGTAGAGTTCGGCGGCACCACGTCCCGCGACAGCGGCGACGCCCTCTAACTGCTCCT
Organism: uncultured Ktedonobacteraceae bacterium; assembly: GCA_964250365.1. GTDB lineage: Bacteria > Chloroflexota > Ktedonobacteria > Ktedonobacterales > Ktedonobacteraceae > JBBQVS01. Next base: position 9,452 of record CAXUGH010000005.1, on the reverse strand, counting down.
CACGAATCATCTTCGCGCTACCGGCGGTGTCGTAGGTAGCGACAATCTCAACACCCAATTCGCGTAAATACACATCGCTTTGTGCTAGTGCCTGTGGATGCGAGATGACACGTTTAATATCACTCAACGTCTGTCTTGGCAAAGACAGCAAGCAGTGATCGACACGATGGCTAATCTCACCAATCACAAACAGGTCGTGTTGGCGCAACAAATCGTAAACATCGTTGATACTACCCGCCTGTGAGTTTTCCACAGGTACAAGGCCAAAATCGACCTCGCCCGCCGCGACTGCACGAAACACCTCATTGAAGCTACGGCAGGGAAACGGCTCCGGTGTAGTATGCATAGCGTGTTGAAAATATGCCTGTACCGCCTCATCGCCATAGGCTCCACGCTCCCCCTGAAAGGCAACGCGAATTGTGGGCGACTGCGTAGCGGGAAATTGCTCTTCGTGCTGATGAATTGTCTGTGCCACTCGCTGAAATCTCCTCTAATAAATGTTGCGTCGATTGTGACAGCTTGCAGGGAGATTGTCAAGCCAAAAATAAAACAAGCCCCGAAAATGAGGCTTGTTTGAATATTATATGTCCGTGTCTCTCACAACATCTTACTGGACGTTGAAATGACCTTTGTGGTAGTAGACCATGCCCTTGCCAAGCACCTTCACTGGTTGAAGTTCTTTAAGCATGATGGCCTCGCCACACTTCGCGCAAATGCGAGCGGTCAAGTGATTGACCTCTTCGCGGTTCGCAAGTGAGGCACGAGCTGTCTTTGAAAGTTCACCCTTTTTAGGCATTGATTATGGACCCCTTTCGCCCTGCTATCGTATTCAGATTGCCAAGTGTTATTGGTTTTCTCGTATATGAAAACACTCTATGTTTCCATTTTGTTCCCGAATTATAGCATACAGGTGAGGAGTGGGCAATAGTCATGTCCTTGACAAAGAATTTTTAACAAGTTATATTATTACCATCTAAGTTTATTTTAACGGTAATAATATGAGAGAAAAATTATGCTACTGGGCGTTCTACTAGGGCTAGTTTGTGCGCTATGTTGGGGTACGGCTGATATATTCGCAACTATTGTTTCACGTCGGCTAGGTATCTATACAGCACTATATTTCTCGCATCTATGGGGTTTACTGCTCGCATTTGTGCTTTTGCTCTGTGTATGGCAACCACTCTCCATTACGCCACAGGCACTGCTGGCAAGTTTACCTGCTGGTCTCGTTCTCGGCATTCTGCTTGCGGCTGGCTACTTCGCTTTTTATCGTGGGCTGGAACTGGGACCGCTGGCGATTGTGTCGCCACTAACGTCTGCTGATGGGGCGGTAGCTGTTGTGCTGGCGATTCTTTTTCTGCATGAGACGCTCGGAATATGGCAAATTTGTGCGCTGATTATTTTATTTGGAGGCATTGTGTTTGCCTCTCTGGAAGGAGTGTCGCCGCTAGCATTTTTGCAAGAAATTCGTACAACGACTGTTACAAAGGGTGGCACGAAGTGGGGGCTAGTTGCGATGCTTGTGTTTGGTTTGACACTATTTGTGGTTGGCCTTGCTGCACAAACGCTTGGCTGGTTTCTACCTACTTTCTGGATGCGCGTTTTTAGCTTGATGATTGTAGCGTGTGTGCGCCTCTTACAACAAAAGCACTTGTATTCTCATGCCTCGCCATTCGATGCAAAGAAACATGGGCGTCGCCGTAACTGGTGGCTAGAGATAGGGCTGGTAACGTTTGTTGCGGGCACGCTTGATACAGGTGGTCAATTTCTGTACAGCTTCGATACACAGGTTGCAGCAACAGGTATTGCAGCAGCAGTTGGATCGTGCTTCGTGCTACTTCCCCTGTTTTACGGAGCGTTTATCTTACGCGAACGGTTGGCAATACATCAGGTAATCGGTATTGCATTAGTAGTAGTTGGCCTGATTGTGTTGGGATATAGCTCTGTGTAGTTGTGGTTTGCCAATTAGTTTACCCTTGCATCTGAGTTGTATAATAAGTAGTCTACGCGCAGGTTAAGAATAGTCAAGCTAGATATTCGTTGTCAGGAAAGGAGCAATAGCCGTGAACGAAACCGAGATGAGCCGATACATCACCGAGAAGTTTGAGGGAGTGGATGTGGTGGTCGCTTCGGGCGACAGTTTCTTTTTTTACAACCCGGATAGTAATGTACCGCCGGATCACAAGTTTCCGTTTGTAACGCTTGTCACAAGCGATATCAATGATCAGTTCTCTGACCTCAACCGCCCGTCGGTCTTTCGCTTGAACATTGGCGTCAGCAAGGAGACGTTTCGCTCGCTCTTTGGCGAGCCAAAGCTCCCTCGCTATGGGGCAAGTGCAATTGAAAGCGACGATGCTAGCGACTACGACTTCACCGCTCTGAACCAGTTGATGCCTCACCCCGTGTATGGTCGGATGTATTGGGTGTGCGTACTCAACCCAAGCGACGAGACGTTTGAAACGAAAGTGCTACCGCTGCTGACTGAGGCCTATGAGCAGGCAGTAAGCAAGTACGAGAGAAAGGCAACTCGCCAATAAGCTCCAAATCTTCAGTTGGGTACTGAAACGGAGGCACTCATCGTAGCATTTCAAATGCTCATACATATTCATTGGGGAACGACGACCAGCGCCAAGCCGCCCAAGCAGACCAAGACTCATATCCAGGAGGGTGATCTGAAAGAATGGTACCATTCAGCTCAGCTTCATCCGGTTCGTTTTCTTCAAAGAACGCACGCCATTTCATCAGTTCCTCTTCGCTCATCTGCCATGTCTGGTCCGGCGTCTGTGCAAAGCGGTTTTGGACACGCTTCCGCTGCGTTTCTGGGTCAATAGGCAAATAAATCACTTGGCTTTTCGCTCCTATCTGCCTAGCGATCCATCTCAGAGACGACCGTTCATCTTTGCTCCAAAATCCGAAATCCAGGATGACGTTGGTATGAAGCTGAAGAACACGTAGAGCTATCCCGATCAAACAACCTTCCAAGACATCTCTTGTTGCCGGATCGTTTCTTCCAAATAATGTCTTCATCCACTCATCAGGAGTCAACCGCAAGGCGGAGGCTTCAACTTCTAATTGCTTGGCTTTTGTGGTCTTGCCAGCCCCTGGAAGCCCTACTATGAGATACAATATTGCAGGTTCTTTCATACCTGCATTATGACACATTTCATACACAGGTTTGGTGAAGGATGAGTTGGGATCACCAAAAGTGAGCCAGACCCAGGTCATTCGACAATTAACAAATTGGTCTCTTGTTTCATTGATAGATTACAACGCCACACCCACAATCTCTTTAATATCCCCCACACCCTCACGCGCCAAAAACGCCTCGATTCCCTCGACAATCTCGACACCGATACGCGGGTTGACGAAGTTCGCGGTACCAACCTCAATCGCCGATGCGCCAGCCATGAGAAATTCGAGGGCGTCGTGAGCATTGCAGATGCCGCCTAGTCCAATGATGGGAACATGAGGATGCGACACTTTCAATTCCTGTGCAACCTCGTAGACCATACGGAGGGCGATTGGCTTGACGGCTGGTCCAGATAGACCACCTGTGCCGTTGGCGAGGATGCGTTTGCGCGTTGAGATGTCGATACGCATGCTGGTGAGAGTGTTGATGAGCGAAACGGCCTCGGCACCTGCTTCGACAGCAGCAAGCGCAGTGGGACGTGCGTCGCCTGTGTTGGGCGAGAGTTTGACAATTAGAGGTAGTGTTGTGGCTATACGAAGAGCAGCAGTGACATCGTAGACCGCCTGGGGATCGGCTCCGAACACGGCTCCCCCCGCACGCACGTTGGGACAGGACACGTTGACCTCAATACCTGCTACTCCTGGCACGCCTTCGAGTTGTTCCGCAATTTGTACAAATTCGTCGATATCTTCACCTGCGATATTGACAATGACGGGTGTGTCCCATCCAGCCCAAACGGGCGCATATTTGGAGATAACCTTTGAAACGCCTGGATTTTGTAGGCCAATTGCGTTCAACATCCCTGCCGAGGTTTCGACGATACGCGGTTGTGCGTTGCCCTTACGAGCATGGAGTGTGGTACCTTTGGAGATGACTGCGCCGAGACGCTGCACCTCGGCAATCCTCGCGTTTTCGACGCCATAGCCAAAGGTGCCAGCCGCCATCATAACGGGGTTTTGTAGAAGTAGGCCGCTTTTATGGCGCGGTGCCAGCTCTGTTTGTAGTTTCATAGGAAATTATTGATCGCGTCGTGCAACTTCTGTGTCGCGTTTCTTGCGGCCTCGACGAAATCGGAGCCGTGCGAGGCATAAAGAATGCCGCGTGAGGAGTTGATGATCATGCCTCGACCCCGACTGTCTTTACCCGCTTGTACCGTCGCCTGAATGTCGCCGCCTTGCGCTCCAATGCCTGGGATCAGGATAGGCATGTCGCCAACGATGGCTCGTACCTGCCGCAATTCGTTGGGATAGGTTGCTCCGACGACGATAGCACAATTGCCGTTCGTGTTCCAATTGGTTGTTACGTTACGCGCGACAACTTGATAGAGCGGCTCCTGATGTTCGCCAACGGGGAGATTTTGTAGTTCGTCGCTGCCAGCATTGGATGTTTTCACCAGCACGATAATCCCCTTGTCTCGACGCGCAAGAAAAGGTTTCATTGCCTCTTTACCAAGATAAGGGTGTACGGTGATAGCGTCGGCACAAATGATATCAAAAGCCGCTTCTACGTAGCCGCGATTCGTGTTGTCAATGTCGGCTCGCTTGGCGTCCAGAATTACAGGAATGTCTGGATGCTTACTTTTTATATGCTCTACAATCTTTATCAATGCTTCCATGCCAGCTTCGCCATAAGCTTCATAGAAGGCGGAGTTGGGTTTATAGGCACATACAAGGTCATGTGTAGCTTCGATAATCGTGCGCGTAAAGGCATAGAACGTATTCTGGATTGGTGCTTTCTCTTTCATGAAGTCTGGTATCAGCTCAAGCACGGGATCGAGGCCAACACAAACAAATTTTCTTTCGCGCCATTTCTGCTCTAAGAGCGACATAAACGTTGCGTTTGTAGCTTGTTTGTTCATAGTTATGACGCCCCCTGTTGTGCGAGAAACTTACGCCCCTTGCCAACTCTTGTATTGATAGGCACCTGTTGCTCGCAGAATGGACACTCTTCCGGCGCATAGGTTGCGAGGTCGAGCGTTATCAACGTGTTAATAGGTACGCCGCCAACATCTTGCGGTTGGACGTTGCCGCGATTGCACAAAGCACTTACCCCGACGACATTGCCGCCATGTTTGCGTATAAGTTCGATCACTCGTCGCACCGAGCCGCCTGTGGTCAGCACATCCTCGACGACGAGAATGTTTTTCCCCGCGATATGCTGATCGTAGCCACGATTGAAGGTGAAATTATGGTCGGAACCTTGCTCTTTTTCCGCATAGACAGCCAGTGTTTCGCCCGTCGCACGTCTGCTATTAAGGGAATGCGTTGTCCATTGCGAAAGCACAACGCCACCCACGATGGGACCAACTACAACGTCTACCTGCTCCACAGCATAAGGTTGTGCCATACTCTGACACAGCCGCGAGATGATGCCCGTGTGTAGATAGAGCGCATCTTTGTTGATGTAGACGGAGCTATGACGACCAGAATTGTAGACAAAATGACTGTCGGTAATAATCGCACCTGCGTCTACAAACAGTTGCATAATTGCAGGGTCATTCATGATTGCGCTCCTTTCTCAACGCGCTTGCCCTGTGGTTCGCCGAGTACCTTCCCATCCTGATAGACCAGTCCACCACGTAGAAAGGTGGCAATGGGTCGTCCCACAAAATCCATACCTTCGTAGGCTGACCACTGATTCTTCGTGAGCAGGTCAGACTTCTGTACCGTCCATACTCTATTCGTATCGACAACCACGATATCGGCATCTTTACCAACAGCGATGCCGCCTTTTTGTGAAAAGCCAAAGATGCGTGCGATATTGCGCGATGTCACTTGTCCAATGCGTATCAGCCCCTCTTCCAGCGTCTCTTGCCCGAAGTGCTGTATCCAGCCACTAATCAGAATAGGTAGCGATTCTTGAAAGCCGGGGATGCCTGATGCGACTCTCCACACACTCTCGTTATGCTTCTCCTCTAAGGTATGCGGCGCGTGGTCCGTAACGACGGTATCAATTTTGCCTTCGCGCAACAGTTGCCACAGCTTTTGCTGCGTATCAGGTTCGCGCACCGAAGGCGAGACGTTGATGAGATTGCCGCGCGTCGCGTAGTCGTCGGTATTGAATGCAAGATGAAAGGTCAGCACCTCACCATAGACATCGACGCCGAGGCTACGCCCGAACTCGATAGCGGCGAACTCTTCCGGTGTCGATTGATGCAGCAGGTACAGCTTCACGCCATAGTGTTTTGCCAGCGCGATCATTTCCAGCACAGAGGTCAGCACAACCGTATGGTTTCGCGCCTCACTCCATGCCGAGGGATCGTGTCGGTTCAGCACGTCGCGGTAGTGATGGGTGAAGTAATCTACGAGTTCCTGATTCTCAGCATGAATAAGTGCCATCATATGCCGCTCACCCAGTATCTCGAACACATTAGCAATATCGCTGATACGCCCAATCGTTGTCGGCGTCGTAGCATGACCGGCGGCGAAGATTTTGACCCCCGTAATCAGGCTCGTATCCACATGCTTCAACTCATCGCGGTCTTGTAACGACGTGCCCATATTGATAGCAAAATCAGTATACGACTTTTGCTCATAACGCTGTATCTGCTCTTGCACTCTCGCAACCGTCGTCGTAGGCGGCTTCGTATTAGGCATATCGAAAACAGTGGTATAGCCGCCCGCAAGAGCGGCACGCGAGCCATGTGGAATATCCTCTTTATAGTCCAGTCCCGGCTCACGCAAATGCCCATGCACCTCTAACAATCCCGGCAAAAGATATTTGCCGCGAAAATCATAGGTAGCATCATCGGCGTAGCCCTCTTCGATACGCTCGATTGTGCCATCTGTGACATATAATGTGCCCTGTATAATTTTGTCGGGCAGCACAATAGATCCGATCAGTGATGTTGACATCGAAAAACAATCCTTATGTTAATAACACAAACATTTCGTAGGGACCAGATGTATCGCGTCCGAGGCCAATTTATCGGCTATATTTCCTTCAATCCACAAGATTTCATCGACCAAATCTCGCGCGATAAATCGCGCACGGACGCCGTAAACGTGGTCCCTACGAATGCCCTTTATGCGAAAATCTACACAGCATTACACATATTCATTCCATGATTTCACTGGCATGGTCGCAAGATTTTTCTCGGTGATGGCCTGGACAAAGAGACGTGCCTGCTTGACCTTCGTGAATAATGGAATGTTGTGATCAATGGCATAGCGACGCATGGCGTAGTCGTCGTCAAGCTCTTTTTTGACGTAGCCATCGACAATGTTAATGGCAAGGTCGATTTTGTTGTCGTGGAAGTAGGCTAGCACGTTTGGCTCGCGTCGTTCGTGAATTTTGTAGAGCATAGTTGCGTCGATGCCATGTTCCTGCAAAAACTCGCACGTCTTCGCGGTGGCATAGAGCGGTATGCCTAGCGCATGCAGTTTTTCAGCACTCTCCAAGAAATTGAGCTTTTTATCCTGTCCACCGAGACTGATAAAGACGCCCTTTGATGGAACAGAGCCGCCCGTTGCGATAATCGCTTTGAGATACGCCTCTTCGATATCATCGCCGAAACAGGCAACCTCGCCAGTCGAGGCCATTTCGACACCCAAGGCTGGATCAGCACCCGTCAAACGCGCAAACGAGAATTGTGGAGCCTTGACCGCGACAAAGTTTGGCGGCAGAATGGGAATAGCTGGTACGTTCTCCTCAAACAGGATATCAACGAACAGTGTCATGAAGTTGACGCCGATCACCTTTGAGATGAACGGGAAGGTGCGCGATGCTCGCAGGTTTGCTTCGATGACGTAGACCTGATTGTCGCGTGCCAGAAATTGCACGTTGAACGGCCCCGTAATCTCAAGTGCCTCAGCGATGGCGTGCCCCACATGTTCGACCTTCGCACGCGTCTCGGCGTTGATGTATTGTGGTGGCAGCACAATCGTTGCGTCGCCTGAGTGAACACCAGCGTTTTCGATATGCTCCGAGACGACAAAGGCTTTGATTTTGCCATGTTGTGCCACCGCATCCAGTTCGATCTCCTTGAACTTCTCAAAGAACTTAGAGACGGTTACGGGATGTTCGGGTGAGACCGCTGATGCCTCTCTGGTGTAGCGCACCAGTTCCTCTTCCGTGTAACAAATCTTCATAGCACTACCTGATAGCACATATGATGGGCGCACGAGGACTGGATAGCCCACGCGTTCGGCAAACCTTGTAAGTTCCTCGATATCCGCGAAGCTATTCCACTCCGGTTGACGCACATCGAGCGTGTCGAGCAGATTGGAGAACTTGTTACGATCCTCGGCGCGGTCAATGTTGTTGGCATCGGTTCCGAGCAGGGGAATACCGTAGTTTTGCAGTGCTTTAGCGCGGTTATTCGGCGTTTGCCCACCAACGGAGACGATGACACCATAGGGCGACTCGAATTCGCAGATGTCGGTGATGCGCTCGAAGGTTAGCTCCTCAAAGTAGAGTCGATCCGAGGTATCGTAGTCCGTCGAGACGGTTTCGGGGTTGCAGTTGATGATAATTGAGCGTTTATTGTGCCGCTTGAGAGCCTCAACCGTACTCACGCTGGTCCAGTCGAACTCGACCGACGAGCCGATGCGATAGGGACCAGAGCCGAGAATGACCACACCATCACTCTGCATCGGCTCTACATCATTGTGATGTCCGTTGTAGGTCATGTAGAGATAGTTGGTGTCGGATGGAAACTCAGCGGCAAGCGTGTCGATCTGGAAGATGCTGGGCGTGACACCAAGCGATTTACGAATTTTGCGTATCTCCAACCCCGTTTTGCCTGTCAACACGCCAATGCGTTTGTCGGATAGCCCCATCTGCTTGAGTTCCCATAGCCTTGAGGCAGAGAGGTCTTGACTCGCTTGCAGGTCATACTCGGCATCGACGATGCGCTTGATCTTGCGTAGAAACCAGGGGTCTATGCCTGTTACATCATGAATTTTCTCAATAGAGATACCGTTTCGCAAAGACATTGCAAGTGCAAACATACGCTTCGGAGTCGGCGTGTACAAGTACTTGTCGATTGCATCGTCTACCGTCTCGCTACTGCCGAAGACCTTCTCAGAGGTTGCACCCTCGATATCGAGGTCAAGCATGCGAATCGCCTTTTGATAGGCTTCCTCAAAGGTGCGCCCAATACCCATAACCTCGCCAACCGATTTCATGCCCGTACCGATGGTCTCATCAACGCCTTTGAACTTATCCAGATCCCAGCGTGGAATTTTGACGACGAGATAGTCGAGGCTTGGCTCGAAACATGCCTGTGTTACGCCCGTTACCTCGTTTTTCAATTCGGTCA
>CAXUGH010000004.1:35300-51186 GCA_964250365.1 uncultured Ktedonobacteraceae bacterium | reverse complement strand
TTCTTTTGCACTACTTACTTCGCTCCTCGGAAGTAGACAGCGGAGCCGTAGCCCTCGTAGACGATGTGAAAATCCTGCGGGAATGTGAACCGCTTGAAGATTTCCGCTTGATACGCTCCGTTATCTGAGATAATCCAGATACGGCTATGGCTGGCAAGAACTGTCCGAAAGTCGTCCTGGTTAAACATCGCCTTTGCATTGGATGCTGTTTCGACGACAGAGCCGTTCTTCTCAATTAAGAAGAGCGCACGATTGACCGAGAAAAAGTAATCGACTTTACCTTCGTAGTACAACGTTGTATTAGGTGGCGCGATAGAAATTACGATGTCACCTTTCTGTAAATGTGCCTTCATGTACGCCCCTGTAGCATCATAGTCGGCGTAGTGACGATGGTAGGCAAAGCCAACCAATCTACTCACGAACAGGTTATAGCCACTAAGTGGCAGAATTGGTAGAACGAGTACAGAGATACATGCCATAAGTACAGTTACGCGTAGCGCAAGTTTCATAGGCCACGACAGATACTGCCCACCTCGTGTCACAGGTATGCTCTCATCGTAACCCTCTTCTTTTCTCTGTAACACCATATGTGGGCGAGCCAGTGACCATATGACAAGCAACATTCGCATAAGAGCATAGGAACCTATGAGGTAGTAGACGGGCAGAATTGCGTAAACATAGCGGTCAGCCGTAGCGGTGAACACAAACACAATCGTTAAGATGGAGGCAATCAGGAATACTGCACAATACTTTGCTCGCGTGTCCTGGCTACGAAGTGCCCAGAAACATCCCAGCGTTGCCAGGATTGAATTCAACGTTATCCACGGATACGAACCGTTCCCTAGATTGCTCGGCATAAAGAATAGATTCAGATAGAAGGGAATGTTATCCGTTGTGAAGCCTACCTGTGGACGCTGACTAGAGTCGGTGCCAAGCATTGGGGGATGCGAGAACTTCGCAACAGCCAACTGTAAACCAATCATGCCAACACAGAATATCGCGGCAAACCACCACTGCTTCTTAAAGAAGACGGAAGGCAAGAGGCGTTTTTTATCAAAACTCGCTACCAGAATAGCTAACAAGAAACCAGGGAGAGCTACAAAGACTTCTTCATGACTGAGGTACGTCAGCACAAGGCTTATCGCCGCCGCATAGACCAGATACGCCTTGTTACGCCTCTGAATAGCCACGTAGAACAAGAAGACCGTTAGCAGCGTCAACATTTGCTCCTGCTCGTACATACGCATCTGACGACTCCACACTAGCGAAGTAGGCGAGAACGTTAACATGGCAGTAGCAAGCAGGGCAATACGCTTGTTGAAGAAGTATGACCCTACGATGTAGATAAGCGGCAAACTTATCAAGTATTCCACAACACTAATCGCGCGAGGAATGCCATCTGCTTGTCCGAAGATCGTTGTCCAGAGCGCAAGCAAATACGAATAGAGTTCCGATTTAGGGTATAAAAAGCCCGATGGGAAAAACGGCAAACCTGAGGCTAGTATTCCACGAGAGGCATAATAGCTTGATAGCTCATCTTGCCAGTACGGTTCATAGGCGAGGTTATAGCAACAGAGAGGAATCGCGATCAAGACCAGAGCCACCAACGCCCAGTTTTGACGTAGCCAGCGCAAGACTCGATCAATTCTATCACTTTGACGCGTCGGAATTCTTACCGAAGCTGTTGTATACAGATCATGCAGACCCTCTTGCACAAAGGCAAAACGTGAGAAGAATAACGACTCTGTAGCTCCTGGTACCTTCTGATTACTGCGAGCAGCAGTATTAAGCCAGAGAATCAGACATGTGACCCATACAACGGCTGAGAGAACAGTCACCCAGAACCATGTGAAGGGAAATGGTCGAGGCATCTGTGGTTCGCGCGATAACGCTAGAAGCAAGCCTTCAAGCGCAAGAGCAGGCACATACATTAAGCTGCCAATTGCCAGTGCCTCAGTAGCAGAGCGGGCAAAGCGGCGCAAGACGAAGAGCGAGAAAAACAGCCACAGGCCAAGTATCAAAAGAGAGGCTCCAACGATTACCGCGATAGAGAGGGCTATTGGTATCACCTGAACATTATTTTGGCTCAAACTCTCCGGCAAATAGAAAGAGCTAATATCACCTGGACGCGCAACAACTGTAGGAGCAGACCAACCTCGAACTGCGGAACCTCCTTGCAACCAACCATCAACGGGTTTAGGAGATACACGCCAGTACGAGTCTGTAGAAAGCCAGTAGTTCTTGCCAGAATTGTCGCTTAACAAGGCATCTGTCGAAAGCGACGAACTCAATGCGGTCTGACCAGAGTGACCGGTATTCACACCTGGCGCAGCGACATGTATTGCGATAGTATTTATTCCCGCATGTAGATACGGAGAAATGTTATAGATACCTATTGCAAGGCCAGCACGCGGCTGGTCTAGTACTCCTGTATCACTTAGATAGGTTGCCAAGTCCTGACCGATAAGCGGATTGGTCAGAGGTGCCTGACCTTTCCAGGAAATGAACTGGTTTCCGTTTATGTACACATCCGCTGTACCAGTCGCGGCAAGGCGCAACCACGCGCCGTTATAGCTTAATGGGAGCGAGAACTGACGCACGAAATAAGCATCATGACCCACGCCTACTCCAATCCACTGCTGCGACAATGGATGTTCGTACAGCAAAGGATTGACTTCCGATGTGGGGTTGAGATTCAGATTGGTGTTGTCTTGTACCGGTCTCCAACTAGTAGCGTCGTAGTCGATATTGCTCCACACGCTGGTATCTGTTGGATAGCGTTGGTAGACAAGGCCACTATCTCCAGTTCCAATCCAGCCAGTTCCTGAACCATCTCGATATACCGCATCTCCGCGCACCATACCAAAGCTAGCACGTAGCGCAGGTAAAGCGTTATCGACATTGGCAACACGGGCTGCAACCACATTTGTACCTATCTGCACGACTGAAGTTACATCATAGACGTATGCTCGCGGAAAAGTACCTTGATAAAAATCGCGTTTGTTCGAGCCGATAAACTTTCCATTTACAAACAGGCTAAACACCTGATTTGCAGCGATCACTACAAAAGCACTATTAGGCGGCGCGTTGATTTCGAGTGAATGACGAAAATACGCTACTGGTCCAGCACTATCTGCTGCTTTCACCCACTGAGCATTCCCCCAACTTGGCGGAAAGCTCGCCGGTTGCGGCACAATGAACAGTTGATAGGAGAATATTGATGCACCTAAACAGGCCAGCAAAAGACATATCCAAACGAGCGACTGAAAGCCCAATTTTCTGCTTGCTACAGTCTTCTGTTGCGTTTCTAGTTGCGAAATTTGAAAAGAAGATGCCTCTTCTGAGGTTTTCGTCGGTTGAGAAGAGATCATAACACCACTACTTTCTGCATATCCACTCTAATACAAACCTGACAGTGCTTCACGGGCGGTATTATTGCGATAATTTGGATCGAGTTTCACAGCCTGGAAGAGCAAATTGCGCCCCTCGTTATAACGACCCTCTCTGATATCGCTCAGGGCTATATAGGTAATGGCTGATGATTGTACATCGTTGTTGGGACGAAGGCTAAGTACTGCATTCATTTGGCCTACACAGGCGTTATAGTCATGAAGATCATAGAGAATGAAGCCATTCATATATTGTCCGTAAACATTCGTAGGATCAACCTTACTGAGAAGTTGCACCCAGATTAACGCTGTATCATCATTGTCTGCCCTTAGCGCAATAAGGCCACTAGGAGTAGTTGTAAACTCAGAAAGCCTTTCAATCGTCGTACCCATCTCGCTTGTCACCCAGGGAGAGGTGGGATTCGCTTGCCATACACCCAGCAGCTCCTGATACGAGTCGAGAAAATCTTTATTGTTGCGATATGTTGCGCCTAAAAATACACGGCTATCATCGCTACTTTGCTCTGGATGCAGAAAATACAACGCCTCGCCACGATCAATGTGAAACGATGCAACCTGTAACAAGGAAGGATTCATCACTTGCGCCCAGTACAGCCAGTTCAGTGCTTGACTATAGTCACCGGCAGAGAGCGATTGTTTGGCTTTGAAATCACAAACCGTCGAGATAGGTCCACGCCCAAATACGATCAAGAGAAACAGGCCGATGCATGCCAGCCACACATAGCGTCCTTTAGAACTGTTTGTGGCGATACGTGGCAAGGTTGTCATGATTCTTCTGTAGTCATAGAGAAACCATGAAGCAGCTAATGGCAAAAGCAATCCAAAAGATATCTGATCGGTTAGCAACAGCAAGCGCCCTAGTACCGTAGCATCGGTATACGTATACGGGTCTATAGGTAGGCGGTCGGTTTGTAAGCTATACCCAAGATGACGCTGCAACAGGATCATTTGAACTTTATGTTGAGCAAGTACGTCAATCCCCGCCATATCAACTGTAAGATACTGTAAGAAGAAAAGGATTACTGGCGCAAGACAAAGCAAAGCAGCAAACGAATGTTTGTTGCTGAAAAACGTGCTTCCCTTAAAGCTCATTCTATTAGCGGCAGCGACGAGAAAAGCGAAAATCGCGCACAATAAGCAGAGCAAGCCGTAGGAGACATACGAAGTATGTACCTGCCACCCAATATCAACAGGTAGCTGCCATGCTGAAAAGTTTCCCTGTACAGGGTCTACAAGCCAGGGAAACACACTAGAGGCCAACATAATACAACCACTGATAGCGGGCAAAACAACTCTTAGACGCACACCCGCTACCATTCTCGCAAACCAGAATTGCTTCTCAGTAGTAGTCATGACACTCATCAGTTCTTATACACCTTGTTCAACTTTGATGACATGAACCGATTGACCATCTCTCAAGTTCTGGATTCCTGTCAGCACAACGGTATCATTTTGCGATAACCCCTGGTCAATGAAAATCTGTTCGGCAGAGCGACCAATAATGTGTACATGCTGCACGAATGCGTGATTGTTACGAACCACAAACACTATAGAGTTATACGTAGGATTCACAACGGCTAAACGTGGTACACCAATCGCTTGAGCGGGATTACCCTGAATGCGGACGAAGGCACTCATTCCAGGGAGCAGGACATTGTTATTATTCTTCACCTGTACCCATACCTCGAACGTATCCGTCTGTGGATCGGCAACTGGCACAATCGAGGTTACGGTACCAACAAGGTCAGTATTTGGTAGGGCTGATGGTGTGACTGTTGCGGCTTGCCCCACATGTACTTGCTGTATATTTGCCAGAGGAATTTTCACATGGACAATCTCGGTTGATTCGTCCATGATGGTGACGAGCGTGGTACCCGAAGCAAAAGTTTCGCCTGGATTGACATTGATAGCCGTCACAACTCCATCCATAGGGGAAATGATATTGCCATTGTGTATCAGTGGCGATGTAGACTGAGCAACAAGAGCGTTGTAACGGTTCTTGGCATCGTCGTATTGCTTTTGAGCGTCAGCAACAGCAACCGCGTTGCCTGCTGCGGATACAGAATTCAAGTATGCCTGTGCAGCAGCAACATCATCAGAAGCTTGTTTCACAGACAAATTGAGCTGCGTCGGGTCCAGTTGCATCAACGGCTGATTCGTTTTTACCGGATCGCCAGCCTTTACCGACACTTTGAGTACAGTCTCAGAGGAGGGATAAGAAATGTTGATTTGCTGCAATGGATAGGTAATGCCGCCACCGCCGATACTACTGCTTACATTTTGCGTACCAGCTTTATACAGAGTCACATCAGTTTGCCCACCGTTCAAACCTATCACGGCAAGCACGACAAGTACGATGATAATGATACCGCTTACTATTGCCCCTACTATTGCTAGTCTTCTATTTCTAGGTGCCCCAGTTTTTTTCGGCTCAGGACGCTGAGGTGAGGCCGGTGGCGTTGAGGGTATTGGCGACGCCATTGGTCGCTGATCCATAACAGGAGCAGTATTACGATTGTTTACTCTCATCGTCGCATCAGGGCCGGGTCCATTCTGCAACGACGAAAACTGTTGTTGCAGAGATGGATTACCAGGAGAAGAAGGCATATTTCTTATATCATTTGGACGTTGACCATTATACCCAGTTGGTGGTTGCCCATTCTTGGGGAAAAATCCAGAATTGTTACTCATTAACTTCTGACTCCATAATCCTATCTCTTTAGGATATACAATCTACTTACTACTTTGCCCTACAAAGAACACAAACTCATCTATATATACGTCAAGCCGCACGTTGTTTTCTATCGTCTTTTGCTTTGGTACCAGAGAAGAGGTACAATGCACCACCCATACTACCAAACAGCAATGCCTGTGCATCCATCAACAATGCAAGAAACAATGCCTGTGCTGGTGCGACATGCATGATTGAGAAGATGTACACAAAGGCACCTTCACGTAATCCATAACCGTTTATGGAGATTGGTAGGAATGTTACAAGCGAAATGAATGGTACCGCGACACAATAGAAGTACAAAGGCAAGTGAATACCGAGCGCAACACCGTATGCGTAATGATTCAAGCAGCTACCAATCCAGAAAATCGCGCCATAGAGAATTGCGACACTTAGAGAGCGAGGTCGCTGCATTGCAACGCTTAATGCCTTACCAATTTTAATACCAGATTGAAAAATTTTGTGGTGAATCCACTTGCCCTTCACTAGACGCGGCAAAAGCACAGCGAAAAAGACTGCGCCACCAATCATGCTACTCACAAGCAGACTCAGTGCGAGAAATTCAAGTATAATGGTGTTATTGAAATGCTCGTGCCAGATGAGCAAGATAGGAATACCAATCAGCATCATACTGAAGAAACCAGTGACTCGGCTCATAACTACAGCACTCGCTGACCCTGCGTTATTTCCCGACGCGTTGCCAACCCGTATGGCTTTTATCGCATCACCCCCCATACCAGTAGGGAGGAAGTGACTGAAAGCAATACCAACAAGGTAGAGGTCTACCAATTCTGCAAGGTCAAATTTGATACGTTCGGCATGTAGTAAACTGCGCCATTGATAAGCACTTGCAATAATACCAAAAAAGCCAACGATGAAGGCGACAAGTAGTTGCTCAGCATCGACATGTATTAACACACCTAACAGACTCGACCAGGAGAATGACTTGAAGAGTATGACAAAGAGCAATGCGGTCATACCCACGCGCAAGCCCACGCTCAGCCATTTTTTCTTTTTTTTCTGCGTGATACTCGTGATGTTCGTCTGCGTAGGCAACACAGACATGTCGCTCGACACAGCAGCAACCTCTGCCGACCGCGAGAACTGAATAATTGGCGATCCCGCACCTTCAGCACGTTGCTCTGCTATCATCCCATAGGAAGCAGCAGCATTCCAGGACCGAACTGGTGGCTCCGTTGCGGCAAAGTTCGGTTCAAACGAAGCCGGTGGCTCCGTTGCGGCAAAATTCGGCACAAGAGGTAGAGGTGTTCGATATGCTGGAAGTTCCAGCGTCTCTTCTTTCGCAACATCCGAGTTTGCCGTCCGGTCATTTTTTATAGCAGGAGACTCCAACAACGTCTTCCTTGAAAAAGGAGGCGTTGTTGAAACCTTGCTCACGCTGTCTTGGATTGGAGCAAGGCGCGAATTTGCGGAGATTGGTAGCTTGTAAGCTTTAAGCTGCAGTGTCTCTTCTTCTGAGATATCTGGTTGCAATGGTTGTATCTCTTTTACCTGTATACTATTCCGACTCGCCCGCTGCGTGGCATCTGATTCCATCGAGTTGTCTCCAACCTATACTGTAGCAGACCTACTATCGCTTAGGCAATAAAGCAGTACTATAGAGTACTCCAATATCGTGGAACTCACGAGTAAGCCCTTCTTCCAAAGAGACAACAGGAGCATAACCAAGCGTCTGCTGCGCCAATGTAATATCGGCGAATGTATGACGTACATCTCCATGTTGCGACTCGTTGCTCTCACAGCGAATCGTTGTGTGGCTAATATCCTGCAGAAGTTTGACCACATTGCGTAGCGAGACACGCGATCCACCGGCAATATTCATCACCTTACCAACAGCGTCGGATACTGATGCAGCGCGGACATTCGCCTCGACAATATCAGAGACGTAGGTGAAATCTCTTGTCTGCTCACCATCACCATAAAGGTGAATAGGCTTGTCCTCGAACACGGCCTTACAGAAACGGTGAAACGCCATGTCAGGACGCTGGCGCGGTCCATAAACCGTGAAGTACCGTAATGAAACGGTTGGAACGCCAAAATTCGCGTAATATAAACTACACAGATGTTCAGCAGCCAATTTTGTGACACCATAGGGTGAGTATGGATGACACAGAGCTGTTTCAGAGATTGGCAGCATGTCTGTATCTCCATAGACAGATGAAGATGATGCGTACACAAAACGCTTTAAAGAAAGAGCGTACTTAGCCGCCTCCAACAAACGCTGCGTTACGAGCATATTCGCATCGAGATAAAATGCGAATTCATTGCCCCAGCTTGCTCTTACTCCCGCTTGGGCGGACTGGTGAAATACCCAGTCTACGCCATCCAGCAATGAATGAAGGTCCATGCGAAGTAAATCGCCCTCGATGAAAGTCATTCCCTCGCGCGAACGCAATTTTTCTAAGTTGCGCTCTTTTATCGAGCGTGAGTAATAATCAGTAAAAACGTCCACTCCGACGACGGTATGACCATCGGTCAGCAACCGTTCGCTAAGATGTGAACCAACGAATCCTGCTGCTCCTGTTACGAGACAACGCATATATTTCCCCCTTTTCCCTGATGCCAGTTGCGTTTAGCTCACTGGCGACAACATGTTGTTCTCTTGTATTCCGGCAAAATCGTTATACGACTCGCGATTCTTTTCCAGGAAAGCAGGCCAGCTATAGTTTTCTTCCCAACTCTGATGAGCGGAAGCACCTAAAGCATTGGCTAGCTTTGCATCGTGTAGCAACTTGAGCGTTCCCTGGGCCAAACCATCGGCGGTTGGTGGAACGAGCAGTGCTACATCGGGTGTTAGAATCTGCGTGTGTGCAGGAATATTCGTTGCTAGCAGTGGCACACCTGAACGAAGGTAAGTGTACAGCTTCAATGGTGTATGTGTACCCTTACTACGTGGGCTTAGTAGGATATCAGCCATCGCCATATATCTAGGCATCTCTTCTAATGGACGTTGCCCTACGAAATGTACCGAGTTTGCAACACCTAGCGTTTTTCCTAGCTGCTGCAATTTTTCAACTTGATCGGGTCGGCCTCCAGCAATGATGTACTGAACCGCAGGAAACTCGGAGCGTACAGCGGCAATGCTCTCCAAGAGGATATCTATTCCTTGATAGTTCTCTAATGTACCTGTATAGAGCAATACAGGCCCATCATGTAGCGTTAGTTTTTTGCGTAATTGTGCAACCTCATCAGGCACTGCGTCAGGCACCTCTTCATCGACAGCTGGTGGCAAAATCATATAAACGGGCTTGTTCGGCGCGATCTGCTGAGCGGTTTCGGCAATTCCGGGATAGAACGCAACCACACCATCGGCATTTTGTAGCATAAACTTTTGCACAAACCCTACAACCCACATCAACACCGGATTCTTCGTAAAGTCAGAGCTGGCTACAACCGTAGAAAGGTCTGAATGCATATAATAAAGGTG
This sequence comes from uncultured Ktedonobacteraceae bacterium, assembly GCA_964250365.1. Classification (GTDB taxonomy): domain Bacteria; phylum Chloroflexota; class Ktedonobacteria; order Ktedonobacterales; family Ktedonobacteraceae; genus JBBQVS01. The sequence continues at coordinate 41,597 of CAXUGH010000004.1, read as the reverse complement.
CTTGCCACCGAAAATTCTTGAGAGAATCACACCCATCACACCTGCCTCTTCGTGTGTATGAATGTAGTTGTAACGTCTCCACAACAAACGCCAGATTGCGGTTAAGAAGACGGCGAGGTCGAGCGGAAACTTCGCCAATGAAGGCCCAGGCTTCACACTGCCGATAAATGGCAGACGAGGAGCGCGGTAAAGAGTTAGACCTGGCAAAGAAATGTCTTTACCAATTGGATATGTCACAAGGTCAACTTGATAGCCTAGAGCCACAAGTGCTTTAATGTGTTGATGAACACAAAAAGGCGCACCACGCGACTCAAAGTAGGGCTGAGGCGAGATCATAAGAATACGCATGTATATTTCCTTAAAGGAGCAAGACGCTCGTTTTAATAAAGTATTGAAAGTTAATTCAATTTGCTCTTCGCTGTTGAAGGTACCTTTTGCGTCTCCATTTCAGGCAATGACGTGGGACTCACAGTACGCACAACATACGTTGTCTTGCCCTGAGACTCGTGATAGGTACGCATGAGAATTTCAGCCAGGAGACCAGTCATGATAGATTGCAAACCAAAACCGATAGCTAGTATAGAGATTGGCAGAAGTGGGCTACGGTGTATACGGTACTTTCTAGGCGACGCGATTTTGCTACCTACCATTGGAGTTGCGATAGCTCCGCCCATCAAGAGTGAGGCCAGGCCAGGAATACCAAAGGCATACGATGGCTTGGTACCATAGCTACCCAGGAACTTTAGGGTAATCAAGTCAAGAATGACGCGTACAGTACGTGAAATACCATACTTCGATTTACCAAACTGGCGTGCGTGGTGCGAGACTTCAAGCTCGGTAATCGAAGCACCGCCAAGAGCTGCATAGGCAGGAATGAAGCGATGCATTTCACCATAGAGACGAACATGCTCAATCGCCTCACGCCTATATGCCTTGAGTGTACAACCATAGTCGTGTAGATGAACGCCTGTGACCTTTGAAATGAGCGCGTTCGCGATCCGCGAAGGAAGCTTGCGGCTAATCTGTGCATCCTGGCGGTTCTTGCGCCAGCCGCTTACAACATCGTAGCCTTCCTCTATCTTTGCAAGCAGACGGGGAATATCAATGGGATCGTTCTGCAAATCGCCATCCATGAACACGAGAACCTCGCCTTTGCTATGCGCTACACCCGCGGCAATAGCTGCTGTCTGTCCAAAGTTGCGACGGAAACGCACAATACAGACATGAGGGTCATCCTCGGCAAGACGACTGAGATACGGAAATGTCTCGTCTCGACTGCCATCATCGACGTACACAATTTCATACGAATAGGATTGATTTTCTAAAACAGTGCTAATACTTTTATGCAGGGGTCGAATGCTCTCCTCTTCATTGTACACCGGCACAATAACCGACAGGTAAGTCGTTGATTTATCCACAGGAATACTCTCTCTTTCGTTCGCACAAAATGTTACTTTATATGACGCTGGAACAATTCGTATGTGACCAATATTTGCCAAAAGTCCTAGCGCGTAAACCACTCGAAACAATCAAATGAATGAATATTGCGCTTAAATGAATGTTGCGCTTATAACAAGCAATCGCAATAGACAGCGTTTTGTTTCGTCTTTAGTACATTTAGAGGGCTTTCTCTATAATGCCTCGTCTCTGAGGGGGTACAGAAGTATGTCTTTTCCTTATTCGTTGTGATGATATCACCTCCCCTGTATAATCTCAGTAGTGGTACTGTTAAGATTTGGTTGTATATCGTTCAAGCTGGTTACATTTAATTTACAAATCAATTTCTAACAGCACAGAACCGTTACATAAGGAAGAGAAAATTCAGTAAACCATTACACCCTGCTTGTAATATCTCCTACACATGAACAAAGTTCCTCTACTGATCACTTGTTAACCTTTATTAAATGAAAGCAATTCTCCAACAGAATCTTTACCCCTCTCATTACTCTAGTGTAAACATAGATAGAAATATATGTAGAAATTATTCTCATCTGATAAATGAAGAAATCCTTACCGCAATATATACAAATTAACCAATTTTCAACTAAGACGTTACCCATAGCACACCGTTCGGTATTTACAATTGGAGGAGTCTGAAGAAGTATCTAATCAGTGTGTTTTTTCCTTTCATTACCTAAGACGTATGAGGAACGCTTTTTTGCGTTCTCAAGATTACCTATATCTAGTGATATAGCTTATGAGGTTGTATAATGCATAAACTCGCGCGCCCCCATTACCATTTGGTAGCAAGGCGCATCTCTCAATTCCTCGATAGAAGTCGCACTCCCCTGTGGCAACGTGCCTTACTCCTATCACTAGTACTTTTGGTGCCTTTAGTGGCTGTAGGCGTTGTTTTTGTTGCGCCACACATGCATGCAAAGGCCGATGTAACTACTGGTGCGAACGATAATTTGCGTACCGGCTGGTATTCTGATCAGGCAAATCTTTCTCCCGGTCAAGTAACGGGCAGTAACTTTGGGCAGTTGTTCAAAGCCAATGTCAATGGACAAGTCTATGCCCAGCCGCTCGTCTCACAGGGAACGTTGTTGGTAGTGACTGAGACAAACAATGTGTATGGCTTGGACCCTGTGACCGGAGCGCAAAAATGGACAAAAGCTCTAGGTACACCATTCAACGCAGCCCAGCCGCCTATTAGTTGTGGCGATCTTGCTCCCTATGTTGGCATCACTGGCACGCCGGTAATTGATCCCGCCACAAATATCGCCTATTTCACATCGAAAGCGTATGTGAGCGGCACCTCTGGTCCCGCAACCTATTCTATGTATGCAATCCATGTTGATACGGGCCAATTAGTGGCTGGTTTCCCTGTGCAAATTCAGGGTACGGCTTCAAATGCGCCGACTCATACTTTCAGCCCTGTTACTGAGTTACAGCGTCCTGGCTTGCTCTTGCTCAATGGTGTTGTATACGCTGCCTTTGGAGGCCACTGTGATCGCAAGCCCTTTGAGGGTTGGGTTGCAGGTGTTTCAACATCTGGTAAGCTAACAACAATGTGGACAGATGAAGCAAGTGACGATCAAAGTACATATCCTGATGGCGGTATCTGGCAGTCCGGTGGTGGTCTAGTTTCCGATGGTCCTGGACAAATCATTTTTGCCTCAGGCAATGGCAATACGCCTCCACCAAACACTCCTGGCAAACCAGTGCAAGGCTCACCAGTAGTTGGCGCACTAGGACAATCAGTCGCACGTCTGACAGTACAGGGAGATGGTTCTCTCAAGGCGACCGATTTCTTCTCACCCTATGACTCTGCTAACCTCAATCAAACGGACTCTGATTTAGGTTCAGGTTCTCCTGTTGAGCTACCATCGCAGTACTTCGGCACATCTACCTATCCCCATGTGCTGTTAGAGGTAGGAAAACAAGGCAATCTTTACCTGATGGACGCGAACAATCTTGGTGGAATTGGTATGGGTTCAGGCGGTGGTGATGCAGTTATCAATCGTGTAGGAGGCGTTGGTGGTGTATGGGGCAAGCCTGGGGTGTGGCCCGGCGATGGTGGCTACGTCTACATCTCAAGTGCTCAAGGTGGTGGTGGCACAGGTAGACTCGAAGCGTACAAATACGGTTTAGATGGTAGTGGCAATCCAATCTTTAGTCTGGCAGGCACAACGCCTAAAACAGACTTATTCGGCTTTGGTTCCAGTTCTCCAGTTATAACCTCCTCTGGTACTGTATCGGGTTCGGCGGTGGTTTGGGTTGTGTGGGCTGCGGATGGTACTGGTGCGAACGCACAACTACGAGCTTATAGTCCAGTTCCAGTTAATGGCACTATGCAGTTATTGCAGAGTTGGCCTATTGGAACGTCCTCAAAGTTCAATAGTCCTGGCGTAAGCAATGGACGTGTCTATGTGGGAACGCGCGATGGTACGGTTTTCGGCTTTGGCTCACCAGTAGCGTCTCCGCTCACAGGCAATCCTATCGGATTTCCTACAACCATCATCGGTAAATCTTCTACAGCAACTGCTACATTCACAGCAAGTGCCGCAGAAACAGTAACAGCATTTAACATCACTGGTTCTGGCTTCTCCGTAGGGACATCAACACCTGCGCTACCTGCTACATTGGCGGCAGGGGCTACTATCAGTGTGCCAGTTACATTTGCACCAACTGGTCAACCAGGGTTATATTCAGGCACACTGACTGCAACCACGTCTATAGGTACATCCAACTTCAGTGTATCTGGCAATGCTGAGTCTTCGAGTGCAACAGTAAGCGCATCGCCAACATCAATTAGCTTCGGCGGTGTTGCTATCAATGGCGGCTCAGCCTCACAAACAGTGACATTCACCAATGGTGGTGCTCAACCACTCACGGTCAACAGCGCGACACTACCCACTGCGCCGTTCTCGGTAACGGGTTTACCTGCTAACGGCTCAACGATAGCCGCTGATTCGAGCGTAACGGCAACTGTCACGTTTGCTCCTACGGCTGTAGGCTCGTTTACTGACGATCTCGTGCTGAATACATCGGCTGGACCTGCAGATGTACCTCTGTCGGGTAGCGGTGGACAGGCACAAAAACTACAAATCACACCTATGAGTACCAACTTTGGTAATGTTTCGGTAGGTGGCAAAGCAGTTGCCTCCTTCTCTGTTGCTAACACAGGCGGTGTAAACCTGACTATTACCAAGTCTAAACCACCTGCGGCGAGTGTCGGTTTCAACGCTGTTACAACACTTGCGGAGGGTACGACAATTCCGCCCGGAAAGTCTGTTACTGAGACTGTCACCTTCAGCCCGACAACGACAGGCGCGGTTTCTGATACCTGGATTATCAATAGCGATGATGGGTCAGGAATCCAGCAGGTCAACTTTACAGGTACAGGTGTTCCGGCTGTAGCCACTCCACAACCATCGTTGTATGTGACAAGTAACAACATACTACAACCAGCATCGGGTACAGCACCGCTAACCGTGAATGTATCGCTCAGTGCGCCAAGTGCTAGCCCCGTAACTGTGAAGTATGCGACGAAAGATGGTACAGCAACGGCAGCAAGTGGAGCATATGTTGCCACGTCGGGTACGCTAACCTTTACTCCTGGTCAAACGATGCAGACTATTCCTGTGACGATTAACGGAAGTGCTACGCATAGTAATGTTGGACAATTCAAGGTTAATCTCTCTAATGCTACTAACGCTGTCGTTGTGAACGGCACTGGTAGAGAGAACATTGTGTCGCCCGTCACGGCAACTCCTGGCTACACCTTTAGCATCGGTGATGCTGCAGTGAAGGCTTCGTCCTCGGGAACAGTCACGGCAAACTTCCCAATCACTTTAAGCAGTGATCCCGCTCCGGGAGATACTGTGACTGTGACGGTGAGTACTGCCGACGGAACAGCAACGACGGCGAATAACGATTATGTTGCCTTGCCAGCTACGACGCTTACCTTCAACAGTGTTACAGGCTCAACACAAAACGTGTCTGTGACCGTGAATAAGGCAACGGGTACAACGAACAAGACCTTCTTCGTCAACCTGACCAACGCGTCGGCGAACGCGGGTATCGCTCATGCACAGGCGATGGGCACAATCGTCGAAAGCTCTTCACCTGCGCTACCTACGGCCTACGTCAACGACATCACTATCATACCGCCCACAACGGGCACGACAACGGCGACCTTTACAGTCGCGTTGGGTATGGCGAGTACCTCAACTGTCAAAGTTCAGTATGCGACTCATGACAAAACGGCAACCGTTGCGAATGGTGACTATGTGGCAACGTCAGGTACCCTGACTTTTGCTCCTGGTCAAGTAGCGCAAACAGTGACTGTTACGATCAACTCGTTTGCTTCGGGTGGTACTTCAAAGTACTTCTACCTGAATCTGTCGAGACCAGTTGGAGCGGTTGTCAACAATCCAGCGGGTAAGTGTAATCTGGTTGGTAAAATCGGTGGCTACTACGGCTATGTAGAGAATGAGTCAATCATTCAGAACAGCACATCTAGTGCGCTTGTGCAAGTTCCGGTCGTGCTCTCCTCTCCTGTCGTCACAGGACAGATCGTGACTGTGAACGTCAGCACATCGGATGGTACGGCTGTTGCCGGTACAGATTATGTTGCGGTTCCTTCGACACAACTCACGTTTGCCGAGGGTCAGCAGGTCATCTATGTACCAGTCTACATCAACCCGAACTCTGCGACATCAGCCAATAAGACGTTTACCGTCACAATTCAAGGTGCCTCGTCCAACCTTGCAATTGTGAATGGAAGCGCAACTGTGACTATCGTCAGTCACGCAGCAGGACAATAAAAGCCGCGTGACAGGCCCAAAAAAG
>CAXUGH010000004.1:34093-35290 GCA_964250365.1 uncultured Ktedonobacteraceae bacterium | reverse complement strand
GGCTTCTACTGCTCATGTGAGCAGTAGAAGCCCTCCCTCTTTTGGCCTGTCCCTTGTTCCTATTCTTCAGATAGCGTATCATTGAAGCAAGATTTCTTACTTCTCTGGTTAGGGGCATTTGACTATGCATACTGAAGGTGATATGGCGCGTCGGAAAGAGTCCGAGCAGCTACCAATGGTGCTGGCGGTTGATCTTGGTGGTACACAGATTCGCACAGCAGTATTACACGGTGCTACACTGCTGTCACGCGTAGGGCTACTCACAGGCGAGAATCCTACGCCGCAACGCATTCTTCCACGTATCTTTGAAGCGGTCGATCTGGCACTTGAAAAAGCTAGCGTTTCGCTTTCTCAAATTGCAGGTGTCGGTATTGGTGCTCCCGGACCATTAAACAGTTATACTGGCGTTGTGTATAATCCACCTAATCTCCCGGGCTGGGAGAACGTGCCACTACGCGATCTCTTTAGAGAGCAATTTCCTGTTCCTGTCTTTGTCGAGAATGATGCAAATGCCGCTGGACTGGGTGAGTATATGTTTGGTGCAGGTCGAGGTAGCCGCAATATGGTCTATCTCACCATAAGTACAGGCATCGGTGGGGGCGTAATTACGGATGGCAAGATATTAGAGGGAGCAAACGGTACCGCCGCCGAACTGGGGCACATGACTATAGACTGGCATGGCGAACGCTGCAACTGTGGCAATGTTGGTTGTCTTGAACGGCTCGCCTCTGGCACTGCTATCGCTCGCCACGCGAACGCTGCAATTGCAGAGGGAAGAGGCGACGAACTACTCGCCTTCGCCCTTGAACATTCTCCTGAGAGCATAGAAAATCGGGAAGCAAGTACGCCCGAAGATGCCGCCGCTCATACACCCACACATGTTACAGCTCGCACAGTTGCGCTCGCAGCCGAAGCAGGTATTCCCATTGCACGCGAAATTATCGCGGTAGCAGCCGAGGCTCTCGGTGTAGGTCTGGTCAATATTCTTCACATCTTCAATCCAGAGAAAGTTATTCTCGGCGGAGGTGTGACGCAGATGGGAGCGTTACTATTAGACCCCGCCAAGCAAATTGTCGAGGAACGCGCAATGGTGGTTCCACGCAGAGCCGCATCCATAATTCTCGCGGAACTTGGCTCCGATGTTGGGCTTATCGGTGCAGGCGCGTTGATTTATTATAAGAGAGATATGTTGTAGGG
>CAXUGH010000004.1:30938-33993 GCA_964250365.1 uncultured Ktedonobacteraceae bacterium | reverse complement strand
AGATAGGATGTAACAAGAGGAAATGGCGTCACAGAAAGAACGTTTGGATGTGGCATTGGTGCGGCGTGGATTGGCACCCAGCCGTGAACGGGCACGCGCCTTGATTATGGCGGGTCAGGTCTATGTGGGGAAACGAGTCGTCGATAAACCTGGAACGCTGATACCGCTCGACGCCGATTGTCATATGGCGGAGGTCGCGCCCGAACTCAAGTTTGTTAGTCGCGGCGGCCTCAAACTCGAAAAAGCTCTGGACACGTTTCAGCTTGACCCAACCGGACGTATCGCTATCGACGTTGGAGCCTCGACCGGCGGCTTTACACAGGTACTCTTAGAGCGCGGCGCGGCGCGTGTGTATGCGGTCGATGTCGGGCATGGACAGCTTGCCTGGACGCTCCGCAACGATCCGCGCGTGGTGGTGATGGAACACACTAATATTCGCAATCTCACCAGTTTACCCGAACTTATGCAGTGTGCCGTTATTGATGTGTCGTTTATCTCGCTCCGACTCGCGTTGCCTGCACTTGTCCCATTGTTAGTATCTTCACCCGAAACATGGATTGTTGCCCTCGTCAAACCTCAATTCGAGGCGGGCAAGGCCGAGGTCGATAGAGGCAATGGCGTCATAAGCGACCCTGCTGTTCACGAGCGCGTGTTACGCGAGCTAGAGGAATGGATACCACAACACACGCCCTTTCATGTTGTCGGCAAAACCGATTCGCCAATTACAGGACGTGATGGCAACCACGAGTTTCTGTTTCACCTCACCTTGTAAGAAAATCATACAGTAAAGTGAAACCTGTTCTACGCTAAAAACGTACCATACTCAATGCTCTATTATTACACAAACCTCGATAGCATCTTTTGAGAGAAAATGTATGTCTAACAGCGAAGAACTACCTATACAGCACACAACACAGCAGAAAACGATCCTGATAGTTGAGGACGATCCGTCTATAGGGGAGATGTTTGTACAGACGCTTGCCGAAGAAAACATCTACAATCCCCTGCTTGTCACAAATGGTATACAGGCATTAGAGATTGTCAAGGAGATAATACCGGACCTGCTCCTGTTAGACTACCACTTACCCAATATGACTGGTCTCGAACTCTACGACAAAATTCATACAATGTCACATCTGTCTTCCATTCCCGCAATCTTGATTACCGCAGGAGTGATGCAACACGATATTCAGGATCGTCACATGGTCGGGATGAGCAAACCTGTTGACCTCAACAAATTGCTAGATATTGTCGCAGAACTCCTGGATTAAAGACAAAAGTAGGGGTCTAATTCATTACACCCTGTTGGCAACGCACTCTGCACAAGGGGGTTGAACCATATCTCTATAGCCCCCGAAATGGTGCGTCGCCAACAGGGTGTAATGAATTAGACCCCTACTTTTTCTCTTCACATCAAGCTTGGCGAACTACTACCGGCGTTCCCTTGCTGTTTACAAACACTTCTTGCACGGCGATGTTTACTTTTTTCACACTACACGAAGTGGTATAGTACTAGCAAAGCTCTGCTCACTTGTTTCATTGTCGAAAAGAGGTGTATTCGATGCAACATCAATCTCTTGCACAAGAAGCTTTCGCGCCACAGGTTGTCATCTCTGACCGTTTCAATGCAGCCACCGCCTTTCTTGACCGCAATGTGGCGGAAGGGCGAGGCGCGAAAATTGCGGTACATGCTGAGGGTACAACCTACACCTATACGCAAATCGCCGACCTTGCCAACCGCGTAGGTAATGGTCTTATACAGCTAGGCGTGGATATCGAGCAACGCGTAGCCTTGCTCCTACTCGACTCACCTCAGTTCGCAGCCGCCTTTTTCGGGGCTATTAAAATCGGTGCCGTTGCTGTCCCCTTGAATACGGCTCTGCGCCCCAATGATTATGTGTATATGCTGAACGATTGTCGTGCGCGTACACTTTTCGTGCATGCCTCGCTGTGGCAAGCAATCCGCCATATCCAACCGCAATTGGTCTACCTGCGTCACGTTATCGTTGTGGGTCTGACCGAACCAGAGAACACCACGCTGCATGATTTCGCGCAATTTGTAAACGAAGCCCCACCTGTGCTGCAAGCTGCGGACACACATAAAGATGATAGTGCTCTGTGGCTCTATAGCTCTGGCAGTACGGGTTTTCCCAAAGGCTGTGTGCATCTCCAACACGACATGATCTACTGCACTGAATACTATGCAAAGCCTATTCTCGGCATCAATGAAAGCGACATCACCTTCTCCGCCGCTAAACTCTATTTTGCCTATGGACTCGGCAACGGCCTCTATTTTCCTTTCAGTGTGGGGGCAAGCACTGTTCTTTATCCAGGGCGACCACTTGCGGAAGATATGTTCAAAGTCGTGGAACAGTATCGCCCGACCATATTTTTCGGCGTGCCAACATTGTACGCGAGTATGCTGGCTCTGCCCGATGCTGGAAAACGCTTCGATTTCTCCTCGGTACGTATCTGCGTCTCGGCTGGAGAGTCGCTACCCGCCGATATTCTGCGCCGCTGGGAACAGACCTTAGGCGTGCAAATTCTCGATGGCATCGGCTCAACCGAAATACTGCACATCTTTATCAGTAATCGAGCAGGTGAGATTCGCGCAGGTAGTACAGGCAAGCTTGTTCCTGGTTATCAAGCGAAAATTACCGATGAAGCTGGTCAGGCCGTACCACAGGGCGATATCGGCAATCTCCATATCGCAGGTGACAGCATTGCATCGCAGTATTGGAACAAGCACGAAAAAACGAAGAATATGATAAACGGTCAATGGATTGCAACAGGTGACAAATACTATCAAGATGCCGACGGCTACTACTGGTATTGTGGGCGGTCAGATGATATGCTCAAGGTAGGCGGTCAATGGGTCTCGCCCGTCGAAGTCGAGAACACGCTGATTATGCATCCTGCGGTCTTAGAGGCCGCCGTTGTAGGAGCCATCGACGAGGAAAAACTGGTCAAGCCAAAAGCCTACGTCGTGCTACGCGAGGGCATTCCGCCATCGGCAACTTTAGCGGAAGAGCTACAGGCGTTCGTCAAGGAGAAA
>CAXUGH010000004.1:6100-30838 GCA_964250365.1 uncultured Ktedonobacteraceae bacterium | reverse complement strand
GTAACGCTTCCAGATTACTACATCATCGAGAATCGCGGCTGGGTTGGAATTGTGCCCGTCACGGCTGATGGTCATTTCCTCATCAACAACCAGTACAAGCACGGCATCGGCGAATACGTGCTAGAGTTTCCCGCTGGCGGCATCGACGATGGCGAGGACGATCCGTTGTTAGCCGCGAAACGCGAACTGATGGAGGAGAGCGGCTACAGTGCCGAACCCGACAAGATAGAGCTACTGACCGAAATGATCGCCAACCCGACCAGCGCGGTGACGCGCATCTGGTGGTACCTCGCCCGCGATGTGCGTAAAACGGGCGAGCAAAAACTCGATCCCGCCGAAGAGATTGAGAACTTTCTCGTCACACCCGCAGAACTGTTAGGACTTATTCACTCTGGAAAGTTCTCGGTGCAAGGTCAGGTTGCGGCGGCGTATATGGCGATGGAGAAACTTGGATTATTGAAAACGACGTTTTAGACAAACTTTACAATTTCGTATCACTTTTTATACACATCTCTGCTATCATACAGACATGAAGATACTGGTTATTGAAGACGAAGCGAATATTGTACAGGTGATCCGCCTCTACTTGGAGCAGGCGGCCTACACCGTGTTGAGCGCGAGCGATGGCGTCGCTGGCCTGGAACTACACGCACGCGAACATCCCGATCTGATCATTCTCGATCTGATGTTGCCAGCACTCGATGGCATGGAGGTGGCTCGCCGTATCCGCGCATGGGCGAATACACCTATTCTTATGCTCACAGCGCGACAAGGCGAAGATGACCGCATCGCAGGCTTAGAGCTGGGTGCCGACGACTACCTTGTTAAACCGTTCAGCCCACGCGAACTCGTGAGCCGCGTTAAGGCCATTTTGCGTAGAACATCGGCAGCACAGGATGCAGCGAAAGAGCAGGAGCAAGCAAGCGAGGATACCGCACCCAAAAAAGGCGAAGAGCTACATTTCGGTAGCCTCATCGTCAACATTCCCGCACGGCGCGTTATCATTGCGAGCCAACAAGTCACTCTTACCGTTAAAGAGTTCGACCTGCTAGTCACGCTGGCCTCGGCACCTGATCGCGTCTTCACCAGAGAGTCACTGCTCAATCAAGTGTGGGGCTACACCTATCTTGGCGATGGACGCACCGTTGATGTACATATCGGCACGCTCCGCAAGAAGCTCGAAGCCATCAAGGATGCGCCGCATTACATACAAACTGTATGGGGAGTCGGCTATAAATTTGTGCCATCAGCCGAAGCCGGAATCAGAGCTTAGAGAGGGGCGAGAGCTATGCAACTACACCATCGCCCCTCTTCGCTTAGTCTGCGCGTCAAACTTATACTGAGCTACCTTCTGGTCGCGCTAGGGGCCATCTTCATTCTCGCCGCCGTAGTCTTGTTCGCAATTCAAAGCTACTTTGCCAATGTGCAATTTGATGAGCTTTATAACCAAGCAGAAACTGAAACAACAATTGTCGCACAAACCTGTAACACACAGGGTTCATGCAACAACCTTGTGTCCACAGGAAGCCGCTATAGTTTCAATTTTCTCTTTATTATGGGGACTAACGGTCAGCTACCTTTATCACCAAACGAAAATGCTAATGCCGATAATGACGACGCCATCACTCTCATAAAACAAGCCCTTCAGCAATCATTAAAAGGACAACAGGTAAAGGGACATGCTTCACTTTCTATTCGTAGTAATCCGCCTATCCCTTTTGTGTATGTAAGCGTGCCCGTCTATCAAAATGGTAAATCTGGAGGTCCCATTATTGGTGCATTACTGCTTGCTCAACCAGAGCAGTATCCTGGCGGGGCACCACCTCCATTCCTCACCAATGTAAATACTGCTGTAATTATAAGTAGTGCTGGTATTGCACTTCTCGTTGTTGTATTCAGTCTCTTCATGGCGCGGCAACTTACGCGACCCGTTGAGGCATTGACTGTAGCGGCGGAACAGATGAAGCGCGGCAAATATACAGAGCGCGTCAAGGTTCCCAAGACGCAGGACGAGATGGGACAGCTTGCCCTTACCTTTAACGAGATGGCGGATACCATCGAGTCCGATGTCAACGAGCTACGCCAGCAGGACCAGATGCGGCGCGAACTCATCGCTAATATCGCTCATGATCTCGCCACACCACTTACAGCCGTTCAAGGGTTCAGCGAGGCTCTAGCGGACGATATCATCTCGAAGCCAGAGGAACGCCACGAAACGGCGCAACTCATAGGGCGCGAGGTGCAACGTCTACGCCGCCTCGTCGCCGACATGCAACAAATGTCGTCACTAGAATCGGGTCAAATCAAGCTTGACCTTGCACCGCTCGACCTCTCATCATTGATAGACGAAACGCTTGCCGTTCTCACGCAAGAAAGCGAGGAGGCAGGCATCACCATCACGAACGAGATCGTGCCATCGACGCCACTTGTGCTAGCCGATAGCGACCGCATCACGCAAGTTCTCTTCAACCTGCTCGACAACGCACGACGACACACGCCCAGAGGTGGCAGTATCACCGTCTCCGCCCAACAAGAGGGATTCATGCTCCGTGTATCCATCACCGATACAGGAGTAGGAATCGACGCCAAAGACCTGCCGCATATCTTCGAGCGTTTCTACCGCGCCGACCGCTCGCGCACAGGCGCAACCGGTGGCAGTGGCCTCGGCCTCTCCATCGTCAAAGCCATCATCACGGCGCATAGGGGCGATATCCATGCCGAAAGCACGGTGGGTAAGGGTACACGCATTACTTTCACGTTGCCATTAGCCGAGGGGTAAAGGGCGTGATAAATCAGGCACCTACAGGGTTTGCGCGTGTAGAGGCCTGATTTATCACGCCCTTTCTCTCACACCCCAAAAAACGCTTGACGCCATACGCAGGTCATGATATAGTAAGACTCACGCCAAGGTAGCTCAGTTGGTAGAGCACAGCACTGAAAATGCTGGTGTCAACAGTTCGATCCTGTTCCTTGGCATTTATCATGCAATGAAACTGTCATAAAGTCACTTATAGCATGGCTTTATGACAGTTTCATTGTTAGGCCACTAAAGCTATTTAAACGGTTATAAAAAGGCATCCACTTCTAATAGCCCAACCTCAAACGAAGTAGCAACTAAAATCGACTACATATTTTTTGAAAATGATACTCATAGTCCGTTGAAGCACTTCACTTTTACCGCTAATATCAACCAATGCAGACAAAACACCCCTTGTTAATCGAGATAGGTAGAAACATACGAAAACTCAGGGAAGCAAAAGGCATATCTCAAGAACAGCTAGCAGCACTTTCAGGTACGGATAGAACCTACATCGGTGGCATTGAACGTGGAGAACGAAACGTTGCCGCAATAAATCTCATTCGCATAGCTTTGGCACTAGATACAGAAGTTGCTGCTCTCTTTCCTTCTGTCTCAACTTTACAACAAATTTCCGAAAATATGTCTGCGCCTGACAAAAAATCTATACATGGAGAGTAAACGTTCGTGACAAAGATACCTCCTGCTTCTCTCATACAAATGCTTCACGAGACCTTGTTCGTTCTCCTGAGAGACAATCCAGCCGCAACCTCATCAGAGGCATATGTACAAAATTATGTTGAATTTGAGTTAATCAAATACTCTGTACCACATCATTCACGCTACTTTGTACGCATAGGTATTAACTACCGCGGAGCTACAGTTCAGCAACTCGAAGTTGATAAGGATACAGGTATCTTAAAGGGTTGGAATGAGAGCGGCGATGCATTAGCAACTGGAAAAAATGCAAAAATGCAGCTTGCAGGAGTGACGATATTTGATCGTGAACTTAATGAGCCAGATAAGACTGATACAAAAATTGGGGGTGGAGAGATACCTTTAGGCTCTTTTATTAGAGTAGAATTTAAAGCACGAGGTTGGTTAGGAAAGACGAAGAACTTGGATGGAGAACAGCTAGAAAAAGATATTGATTTGTTGAAAACGGACAAAGCTGATCTTCTCGTTATTTGCCTATCAGAAACAGCGCATCGTAAATGGCGTGGAGAGGGACCGCGACATCAAGCTGAAAGGCGTACAGGTACGAAACGCTTTTTACCAATTTTTGTTTCTGTAGATAGTCTGGTTGATACAAAAATTCTCGAACGCAACGTAGTTTTTGAAAGGCAAAATTGGACTGTATCGAGTCGAAGAATTATTGCATCTCCTACCAGTATAATGCCCAGCGCAGAACATTTTATTACTATGTGCTGGCGTAGAGATTAGGTTAGCACTAGTAGTCACGACTAGCCTACTACAACAGCTAAAGATGTATTTTGTTTGGTAGCACCAGTGCTATCTTTTTTCTCTGAGATAAGATTAGCAATGTTATCTATCAATACCTCCTGAGTATTTTGCAGTAACTCAAGTTTTGTTGCTAATTCATCTAAAAGCACCATCAATTCATCTATCTTAGCAACTATAAAATGCTGTTCAAATAGCGAAGGTAGTGGCAATAATACTTGCTGGACAATTTTGCCTGATACTTCCTTAAAAGTTGTTCCTGATGCATTTCTTTCAATTTCTTTGCCGGCAGAAAGTAAAAAGTAATAAATAAACTCATTCATTTCCATAACATATGGAATACAGGATTTAAAGCCTTGATTTGTTGCTAGGTCGTTTGCTGCTATTGCAACATGACCAATTGGGGCACGACTAGAAAATAGAACAGAACCTTTAGGCAGTATTCTTGCCGAGCTTTTTTGCAAGCCTAGTTTGCTCAAATCTCTTTTACCACGTCCAATAAACTTACCTTGTAACCTATATAGGTCAGCAGGAGTTAACCAGGGTATACCACTATCAGAGAAATATTCAGGATTATTTGTGTCGGGTGTTCCTCCTCCGACAACTTGCGCCACATTACCGAGACGAACCCATTGCCAAGTATCAGGTATTTGATACGGGATTTTGTCAGGCTTAATCAATGGAAGAGGTAGAGATTGCCTAAGTATGCCATCTTTGACTAGTCCTTCTCTAACATTAGAAATTCCCTCATATAAGTCTAATGCGGTTTCTTTAGAAGACGTTCTTTGTACAAGTTCTCCCCGCATCGCAAATCCCAAAACCACTTCACGAAGTTTTTGAATACCATTCAAATTTTCCGTTAAAAAGTCAAAATTGGCAAAGAACTTATGCTGTTTTATGCTCTTTTCGTCTCCCAAAGAATCCATTATTTGCTGCTTTAGTTCCTTACGGGTCTTATTGATTTCTCCTTGTATATCGACATAAGTAAGTAGAGAAGCATCAAAGTCTATTTTATGAGTGGCTGTATAATACGGGTTTTTAATATCTAAATTATACCTGTTGTTCTTTATTTCCTCGACAGGAACCTTCCAAGCAAATGCGTTCTCTTCTCTCTTGTTCCACCACTGTTTCTCTTGTTCAAACTCTTTAACAGTGATTGGCTTTGTCTTGGAATAAGATTTATAGTTTGATGGATAAGGATGTTCATAATACCATACTTCTTTGGTTGAAGTACCCTTAGTGAAGAATAATATATTTGTTGCAATATTCGTATAAGGTGCGAATACACCTTTGGGCAATCGAATAATCGTGTGCAAGTTGCATTCTTTGAGAAGCTTTTCCTTAATCCTAATTTTAACCCCTTCACCAAAGAGAAAACCATCTGGTAGAACAACTGCCGCACGTCCTCCATCTTCTAGGAGACGCATAATTAGTAGAAAAAACAAATCGGATGTTTCCTTGTTACGAAGCTTTTCTGGAAAGTTAGCATCAATACCGTCCTCTTCTTGACCTCCAAAGGGGGGATTGGTCACAACAACTTGAACGTGATCTTCAAGGGTATAAGCTGAAAGGGGCTTTGCCAACGAGTTACTATGTTGTATGCCAGAAGGAACTTTAATATTATGCAAGAGCATGTTTGTGATACAGAGTAAGTGAGGGAGAGGTTTTTTCTCTATTCCCAAAATTGATTGTTGCAGAGTAAATTCGTCATCAGTATTGTATACATATCTGTTCCGAATATGATTGATACAACATGTTAAAAATCCTCCTGTTCCACAAGCGGGATCAAGAACTTTTTCTCCTAACCTTGGATCAACCATATCAACTACAAACTCGGTAAGGGCACGAGGAGTATAGAACTCCCCTGCATTACCAGCATTTTGTAAATCTCGAAGTATCTTTTCATATATGTCACCAAATAGATGACGGTCAATCGCGTTTTTGAAATGAATGGAGTCATTAATCTTATCAACGACTTGTCGTATAAGATAGCCCGATCTCATGTAGTTGTAGCTATCTTCAAAAACTGAACTAACTACCTTATTAAGAGGATAATTAGGGAAATTTATAGATAATTCTCGAAGCGATTTAAATAAGTCATTATTAATAAAATTAAGTAATTCATCTCCTGTCAAACCTAAAGTGCAAGCCCAATTATGCCATCGCAATTTATCAGGGATAGGAGATTGATAGCTATTGTCTAACTGTTCATACTCTTGCTCTTGCTCATCTAAAATCTTCAAAAATATCATCCATGACAACTGACTAATACGCTGAGCATCACCATCGACACCTGGGTCCTTTCTCATAATATCTTGAATATTTTTGACTGTAGTACTCAGCATTAACACATTGCCTCCTTGCATCTATCCAAAACATGAAATTCGGCTAGCATTTGTAGCAACAAATCTAGCAATTTCGTTGCTAGGATATAAAGATTATGAAATATTCCATAGTATAGTCTAATCGGTGCCATTAGTAAACAACATTTTTCTACTATTTAGTTCACGTATTGGATGAAGGAACTAGCCTCAAAGTAGTTTGAACGAGTGCTGGAGATGTAGTTGTTCAACTTACGCAGATTCATTCGTGCCTCTTTCAGTTGTAGACGCAATTGTGCAATCTGGTCTCGATAGGGATTTCTTCCCCTTAGTGAACGAGGAGGACGGGCGGCATGGAGCGGTGTTGGCACAAGCTTTCCATCGGGAGCGGAAGGTTGTACGAGACCTCTTAGCATCTGCAGTGAGGCACCGCAGTTTTTACAGAAGTGGTCACCATCCTGCACAGCGATGCCACAGTGAGAACACAACATAGCATAATCTCCTTGTATTATTGTACATGGTCAATGTTCATGGGTCACTCGCCGCTAACGGCGAGTGACCCATGAACATTGACCATGTACAATAATACACTACTTCTTGGTTGTGTACTGCCGATGCAACACACGCGCTGTCACAAATGGGTGCTTCTCCACAAGCGTTCTAAGCAGAGCAGCCTGTTTCGCATCAAGCTTGTGAGCATCTACCTGTTGCTCGATAACCCTATTCACACTCTTCTCGATGATGGTCTTTAAACTCGCAACAGAGATTTTCTGATCCTTTGCGATATCAACGAGACGCTGACCATGCTGCAATTTGTCTTTGAGTTGATCGACGGTTAGATGCAGTTGGGGAGCGATCTGCTCGACGATCTCATCTTTGTGGTTGCGGACAAACTCGCGTAGAGGATGCTCTTCGTGCTTCTTAGCATCCGTTGTCTTTTTTGTTGTCGTCGTGGGCTTGGTTGCCGTTGCCGTTGTGCCGTGGGCAGAGGCGAACATCGGCCCCGCGAAGAAGGCTCCACAAAGAATTGCAACCAGTAAAAGCAGACTACTACCACCGATAACGAGAAACTTTTTCATGAATCTTATCCTTTTCTTTCAATATGTACTATCTTTAACTTTCAAATCTGTATCAGAGGAGAAACTTCATCCCGTTTCTCTCTGACACTCATAGTATAGAGCGGAGACATACGTAATCCGTTACGAAAAAGTCATGATTTGCTCAATCTGCTTCTCACTTTCGCCGCAATTTTTGCGTTGCTCGTTACATTATATTTAGCAGACGTATAGAGCAATAACACGAAGAACAGCCAGAGGAAAGGATATCTATGAGCCACGATCATGAGAAACAGGATTATTTTGTAGCAGGGGCAATGCCACGGCGCGAGTTTCTGGCACTGTGCGCTCTAGGCACGCTACCAGCAGTGTTGGCGGCGTGTCAGGGCGGATCATCTACAGCAAACGCAACCGCGACTCCAACCACGAAAACACCAACGCAGAGTCCTACGCAGGCACCGTTAAGCGATGCGGATTGGACAAAATTGGGGCAGAGTCTCAAGGGAACACTTGTCCGTCCCAATAGTTCGCAGTATGGAACGGCACGCCAGCTTTTCGACCCTCGTTATGACAACGTGCAGGTAGCTGGTATCGCCTACTGTGCCTCGCCACAAGATGTGCAGACGTGCCTTGCGTTTGTGAAAAAGTTCAATCTTCCATTCGCCGCACGCTCTGGTGGTCACTCTTACAATGGCTACTCGACCAGCACAGGACTCATAATAGATGTGACGCGTATGAGTACCGTCACGGTCAACACCAGCAACAACACGACAACTATCGGCGCAGGCACCCGCCTTATAGATGTCTACTCAGCACTAGCACAGCACGGCCTTGCATTACCTGCTGGCTCGTGTCCGACTGTGGGCATCGCTGGTTTGACGCTTGGTGGTGGCGTTGGCGTTATTGGTCGCAAATTCGGCTTGACGTGCGATAACTTGCTCTCCGCTCAAGTTGTGACTGCTGATGGAAGGCTCCTCACATGCGATGCCAACTCTGAGCCGGACTTATTCTGGGGCTTGCGCGGCGGTGGTGGCGGTCAATTTGGTATCGTGACCTCGTTCAACTTACAGGCGCATCCCGTGAGTACGCTCACTCTCTTCACACTAGGCTGGGCGTGGAATGCTGCAGGGGCAGTTGTTGACGCATGGCAACACTGGGCACCACAGGCACCGGACGAGGTGTGGTCAAACTGCCTCTTGCTGGCTCAGAAAAACAAAGGCGCGTCTCCCGTTGTACAAGTCAATGGTGTCTACGTCGGGGATGTCAACACCTTTAGTCCATTGTTACAACAACTCCTCAACAAAGTGGGTGCCGCACCCACATCACGCTACGTGGCAAGTCCTGGTCTACTTCCAACAATGCTGTACGAGGCTGGCTGTTACAATAAGAGCGTTGCCGAGTGCCATCTACCAACGCAGAATCCAAGTGGGCAGGTTACGCGTGATACCTCCGGCGTCAAATCGCACTACTACACGAATATCCTCTCTGGGCAAGGCATCGACACGCTCATCAACGCAATCAATACACGACAGGCGAATGCCTCGCTCGGAGAGGGTGGTATTGGCATGGATTCTTACGGTGGCGCAATCAATCGCGTCGCTCCGAATGCAACGGCGTTCGTGCATCGCAACGCCCTCTTCTCTTCGCAGTTCTCTGCAAGCTGGAACGCGAACGATCCGGCCTCCGTCGTCTCCGCCAATCGCACATGGCTCAATAACACATGGCAAGCCATGCAGCCATACACCAATAGTGAATCATACCAAAACTACGTTGACCCCGACCTGAACAACTGGCAGAATGCGTACTATGGAGCCAACCTAGCTCGCTTGCAGCACGTCAAAGCGACCTACGACCCCAACAATCTGTTCCATTTCGCGCAAAGCATTCCGCCTGCAAAATAGCATTAACGAATTTTCGTAGGGACCAGATGTATCGCGTCCGTCGCTCAATTTATTGAGCGAGATCGTGACCAACCCTTTCTACAAGACATCTCAGACCTGATCTCGCGTGATAAATCACGCGCACGGACGCGATACATCTGGTCCCTACGAATTTTCATCATACTCTCTGTAGAGATGCCACATCGCTCTGTATCAGGCTGCTTCGCAGTATAAACAGCTTGTCGAGATACGCTTTGAGACTACCCATGTCCTCGGCACCGCCACGATAGGCAATGTGACCATCTGGCCTGACGAGAAACAGGCTTGGCTCTTCCGCTTGATAGTGCTTGTGCAAGCTCCTATTCCCTGACGACACGATGTGCATGTGAATAGGTACTGCATAGGCATCAAGCAGAGATTGTATACGCTCCTCTAGCCCTTGAAAGTCGATGAGAGGGTTAGGTAGCTTGCTTCCTGCGAAAAGAAAGAGGTGATGCTCTTGTCCTTTAAGCAGAGTAAAGATGCTCTTGCCAGCGTCCGGTCCAGTCTCGAAGATGCCATAAGGGGCGCGGTCGCCAGCCTGTGGTCCTTTTTTCCCAGACGCAACGTTTGCAACAACAGGGCTGTTGAGGTAGCTGGTCCAGAGTTGGGAAAGAAGCCAGAAGAAGTTTCGTTGGAAAAGCGACCAAGGCGACACGAGTGCGAAAAGTGGGGGGAACACGTACATCTTGATCAACTGCAAGAACGGGTTGGTCGTAGCTATAATCTGAAAACCCAAGTCCGAGCCACGCAGGATAGCGCGTGCAAATGGAGTACGCTCAGCCTCATAGGAGTCAAGGAGCGTCTCGTGCGCCTGCCCTTTGACGACAAGTGCCAGCTTCCATGCAAGATTGAAGGCATCACTAATGCCTGTGTTCATTCCTTGCCCACCAGCAGGACTATGAATATGAGCGGCATCACCCATAAGAAAGGCACGTCCCACACGAAAATGTTCCGCCATGCGGAGGTGCGTGCGATATACCGAAATCCAGTGCGCTTGCAGAATATTCACATGAAGACCGCTTTGCGTGTCAAGCATGCCCCGCACATCATCGAGGGTAATAGTATCGCGGTCAGCTAGTTCCGGGGAAAGAGTCCCGAACAGGCGCACCTTCTGCTCACCATGCATTGGTACGAACAAGAAGAAACCTTGCCGTATCAGGTCCATACCGAACATCCTCTGACCCTTTTCCCACTTCACGTCTAAATCTGCGATAAACAAGTTTTGCACGTAGTTCTCACCCACAAAGTCCAACGCCAAGGCATGTCGGACAGGGCTATGCAAGCCATCCGCTCCGACGATCCACTGTGCCTCAATGGTATCCTCGTCTCCATCAGAGGTGCGGACACGGACGCGCACGCTGTCCTGGCTCTGCTCCATACTCAACAGTTCGGTGTTCCACTCGACCTGACCTCCAGCCTCTGTAAAGTTCTGAAGCAGAAGACGCTCGGTCTGGTCTTGCCCGTAGATCAAGCCATAGGGATAGGGAGCAAGTTTATCCATGCCATTCTTCAGAAAGGTAAGCCTGCCGACACCTTTACCATGAGTCCAAAGCCGAGCCGACTCTAATCGCTCGCCATTCTCAAGAGCCTTCTGGGTCAAGTCAAGTTTGTCCCACAGTTCCAGAGTTTTCGCATGAACTGCAATTGCACGAGTCTCCTTGCTGAGTCCGACCTTCTTATCTAAAATCCTGACTTTCACTCCGCTATGGGCCAGCAGGGTTGCCATCGTCAAGCCTGTAGGTCCTGCGCCAATGATGAGTACATCGGTTGTAGAGGTAGCCATTGCTTTATTCCTTTCTGCTGCTTTCATCATCTGAAATCGCCTTCATAAAGAGGTCAACAATCTGCCGAATTTTCTGTGCCTCGGGAGGCTGTGGTTGGCTCACAGGCCTTAACAGGCCATCAATGAGCGTGTAACTGAAAAGGGGACCTAAAAACAGCCGCGTTATGACATCTCCATCGCCACGAATCGCGACGCCGTTTTCCTTCGCTCGCTGGAACACCCCTTCGATCTCTCTAAGGGCTAATTCGGGAATCGTCGAGCGAACGACCTCGGTAAGTTGAGGGAAGCGGTGCGAATCGGCGATGATTGTGCGTATCAACGACAGGTATTGCACACTCATCGTGACAGCGATAATTCTTTCCGCAAGCTTGACGAGTGCCTCATGCAGTTCCTCAACAGTGTCCGGTGCTATTGCCCGTATGAAGTCAAGTACATTTGTCTGTGGTTGCTCAATCGTGAGTCTACGCAAGACATCGACAAAAAGCTCCTCCTTGCTTGGATAATAACTGTAGAGCGTCCGCTTCGAGACACCAGCCTCACGCGCCAATGTATCAGTACTCACAGCCGCAAAGCCTTCGCGCAAGAACACGCGCTGTGCCCCTGCCAGCACCTGCTCACGCTTGGCCTGTGCCCGCGCTCCCTCTTCAATTTCCATATTTTCTCATTCCAAGTAAACTAAACAGTACCGTTTCATAATAAAAGTATAGCATCGGATATGAGCAATGTCAAGGGAAGTAGGGTAGGGACCGATTTATCACGTCCTGTGAGCAACTATGTCGGCTGAAATTGAGAGGAGTAAACGATGATGGGAAACGGAATCGATGGCAACGAGGACGTGATAAATCGGTCCCTACGAAAATCCATCAATTGAAAATCTTCATACAAATTGCACCTCATACCGCTCCGCATCAGCCTCGACAAAATACAACAAGCGTTGCGCTTCCTCGGTTAATCCATCGCGTATATTGTCTGCTAGCGGCTCAAACGGCGTGATTATGAGACGTGCAACATCGGGTGTGCGCTCTGTCTTCCAAGTTCCGCTCACAAAACCGTCAACGAGGAAGGTTGCGAGGACACGACCAGGTGGAACAATAAAGAGAGGACGATATGCATCTCGTACTATGCGCCGACGTTCTGCATGCGAAAGTACAAGATTGTCGAATTCGGGGATGAAACGAAGCGGTGCAGCTACATCCGCTGAAGGGCGCAGACTATCTGGCAAGTCGTAAAGCAGATTGCCTTGTTCGTCACGGAACGTACATAGCTCGGATTTCAACGCGTCAACTGTGGGTTGCAAGCGCGTCAAGCCCGACCACGCTTGAATATCCTTCACTGTTGCTGGCCCGAATGCCGCAAGATAGCGCAAGATGAGGACGCGTGTACTTTCCGCAGGGTCGGAAAATGGACGACTGAGCCATGCTTCAGCAAATGCATGAGCGGGGCTGCCCGTGAAGTTCCATGTACCACCAGGATGGATTTGCACAAGTGGGAGATGCGTTCGTACCACATACGCCATGAGTGCTGGATCAGTATTGGGAAAGAGTTCCGTCAATTTAGAACGCATCTCGACAAACGTGCGCGGCTGCTCTTGCACGTATGCTTGCATCGCCACCGTGAACTGCTCAGCGTCTATATTCTTCGCACTTTTGCTGAAAAAACCGTGTAGAGCGCGAGTGAGAGCAGGTTGCAGAGCAGGACGTAGCAGCAGATAATCCTCCGTTGCCATCACATGTAGAGTAGAGCGCATCATAGTGGCTCGCACAGCTTGCCTGCTCTCTAGTAGTTGCGTCAGATCGTCATGATGAAAAGACGATAAACGAGTCCACAGGCCAATATAAGGAGGCTTAGTTACTTGAGCCTGTAGACCAACAAGGCGTTCGAGTGCATTCAATGCCGAGATATTTGCACGTTCCAAAAGCAGTTGGCGTGCAAGGGTTGCTCTATTTAGCTCACGTAATGTCAAGACGCGTTCGACCATGCTGATTACTCTCGCCTCAACGGTAATTGAATCAGGAAGTTTGCTCCCTCGCCAGGGTGATTCTCGATGACGATTGTACCTTGATGCTCCTTGATGATGCCGTAGGTGATGGAGAGGCCGAGACCTGTACCCGTACCAACCTCTTTTGTGGTAAAGAAGGGGTCGAAGATGCGTTGCTCTAGGCCAATCGGCACGCCAGGGCCTGTATCGCAGAAACTTAACTCTACAATAATCCCTTTCTGAGCATAGGTAATTGTAATTACTTTGTGCTGCATATCCACCAGAGCATCACGCGCGTTGGTGAGAAGGTTAATGAAGACCTGCTCCAACTGAATTGCGTTACCAATCACCGTCAGTTCCTCGTCAGCGAAATTCAGTCGCACCTCGATCTGGCGCAGACGTAGTTGCTCTTTCATCAGCGAGATGGCACTGCGAATGACCTGCCCTAACACCACAGGCTCGTAACTGACAGAGGCGGCACGCCCAAATGTGCGTAAGTGCGAGATAATCTCGGTAGCCTTACGCACCTGTTGCATCGCGCTCGCCAGTTCATGGATGATACGGTCTGGCTGAGTATCAGTCAAGCCAAGTTCGATTAAGTCGATGGCGTTGCCAATGAAGAGACCGATGTTATTGAGGGGATTGTTCAGCTCGTGCGCGACTCCTGTAGTCAGCTCACCCAATGTAGCAAGTTTGCCAGCCTGCACCAGTTGTTCTTGCTTCTGGCGCAACTCCTGCTCACGTCGCTGCACTTCTGCCGTTGTCTCTTTGAGGTCGCTCATGATATGTATCATGGCTTTGCGACTGTTTTCCAGGCGTATATTCGACTGGTGCGAGTCCTGCAAAATGTGCATCAGAGCGCGGCGCGAATTGTCAAGGCGTTCGGTCTGCTTTTCCAGATGGCTACGGTCATGCTCATAGTCGGCAAGAATATGAATCATGGCCTTGCGCTGATCGGCAAGCTTACGGTTGAGCGTGTTCAGGTCACTAAGAATGTGCATCAGGGCGCGGCGTCGCTCCTCGCCCTTAATCACGCGCATCTCCAACGCCTGCTTCTGCTCCGCCAGTAGCGCATAATCGCGCCGTAACTGTTCCAGTTCCAGTTGCTCCGCCATCTTCTGCGGTTCGGCAGGTATTTCTTGTTCTATAGAGGGTAGCACAGATGCTCCTACGTCCATTTGCTTTGTCCCAGGGTCAACTTCTCTAGTTCGCGTTTGAGGTTCTCAATCTCTTTCTCAAGAGCGATCATCTTGAGTTCGCGCCCAACCACCACCTCCTCGAACTTTTCGAGGTCAAGAATCTTTTCCTGCAACTCTGATTTCGACTCTTGCAAGTCTTGCACCACCATCTCATAGGCACGCATATCGCGCAGAATACCAATCGCACCAATCACCTTACCATCGGTATCGTAGAGTGCAGAGGCGTTTAGCGTCGTTGGAATAACCTCGCCCGACGCACTACGCGGATTCAAACGTGCGTTTCGAGTCGCGCCGCGCTCAATGACCTCGCTCAGTGCCGCCAGGAACTCACGCGTCTCTTCGGGACTGATGAAACGTGACAGCGACTGCTCCAACACTTCATCAGGTCGGAAGCCGAGCAGCTCATACACGGCATCGTTTGCCGACAATATCTTGCCTTCCAGGTCTGAGACGAACACCGGATCGGGCGCGTTTTTAATTAAGCTATCAGAGTACGCCAGAGCTTTATCCAGTTCGCGCATATCGCGCAGAATACCAATCGCACCAATCACACGCCCCTCTGAGTCGCGCAAGGCCGAGGCGTTCAAGCTGGTTGGAATAACCTCGCCCGACGCGCTACGTGGATTGAGGCGCGTATTGCGAATCACGCCGCGCTCGATAACCTCACGCAGAGCGGCGGTAAATTCACGCGTCTCCTCTGAACTGATAAAACGTGACAACGACTGCTCCAACACCTCGTCTGTACGGAAGCCAAGCAACTCGTAGACAGCATCATTCGCCGATAATATTTTGCCTTCCAGGTCTGAGATAAAGACCGGATCGGGCGCGTTCTTGATGATAAGGTCGGCATCGAGCGTACCATGTGTTTTTGTATCGTTATTCGTATTTATTTCATTGTTTTGTGTTGTTGTATCAAGCATCGTCAAAACCTCTCTTAATGCGCCATCGTCCACACCGCCTGTGTATGTGGTGTTAGGGTTGCGATATCCTCCACGTTCTCCGCATTCGGATCAACATAGATGGGGAGAATAACTGAGAAGACGCTACCGTTGCCAGGGGTACTATGTACCTCAATGCGCCCACCGTGTCGCTCGACGATCTTGCGTGAAATGTAGAGGCCGAGACCAAGACCGGGTCGGGTGCCGTTCTGTACCTCGATATCGGGTGCGCGATAGAACTGATCGAAGATATGAGGAATAACCTCTTCTGGCACACCAACACCCATGTCACGTACTGAGATGGTGGCCTCGTAGCCCGATTGCTGTAACGTCACAGTAATTGGCGAGCCTTTGGGTGAATACTTGCGTGCATTTGAGAACAGATTGATGAGTACTTGACAGATACGGTTGCGGTCAACCTCGACCATAATGGGATTGCCGAGATAATCGAAGGTGAGGTCGGGACCAGCACCGGCTGTGTACTCGTTGAGAAGTTCGAGGCAGAGTTCTACAAGGTCGCAGTGTGTGCGATGGAGCGTGAACATATTGGTCTCCATCAGCGACGTATCGAGCAAATCCTGCACCAACACCTCGGTACGCATCAATGACCGCTCCATATCGGCTAGACCGCGATACATCAGGTCGGGTTCGGCATTGCTCTCTAGTTGCCGTTGTAGCATCTGCGTCATGCCTTTAAGATTCGAGAGTGGCAACTTGAGTTCATGCGAAACGATACTCAGGAATTTGTCCTTGACCGCATTGGCCTCGACCAGTTCGCGAGTTCGGCGTTGCACCAGACCTTCGAGCGAACCAGCGTGTAGTTTGAGGGCAAGTTGCTGCTCTTGTACCTGACGACGTAGCTGACGTGTATGTAGGGCACGACGTAGTGCCGCGATAAAGTAATCACGGTCAATCGGCTTCTGAATGAAGTCATAGGCACCACCACGCAACGCAAGAACAGCTAAATCATGCTCACCGTGCCCTGTAATTAAGAGTGTTGGCGTATCAGGACTCATCTCCCGCACTCTTTCCAGTAGAGCCAATCCATCCATGCCGGGCATTTTGATATCGCTCACAATAGCATCATAATCGTTGTTTTGAAGCATATTGAGGGCCTCTAATGCCGAATCGGACGTGTCTACGTCTACATCATGCATGCGAATCAACAGCGCTTGCGGTAGAGCCTGCAACAGTGCTGTATCGTCGTCCACTATGAGAATACGCGGTTTTTCACTCATATACAATTCCTCATTTTCTACAACTTATATTATTTGTGGGGGCTTTTTAATGCGTTTTGAGAAGATACCCATGCATTAGAAAGAACGGTCTATGGGGAAACCTTACCAGACGAGCTTTCCGAGGTGCAACTCATTAGGCAATTGGTCATGCTGAGGTAATAGACAGAAACATGTCTGTAAAACACGCTGCGCGTGTTTTACAGACATGTTTCTGTTATATATTTTCTTTTTCGGAAACACCTGCTTCAGAGAAGGTTGCCATCTCACGGTGTACGCGGAGGGCGGCATCTATGATATTTGTGGCAAGCACGGCACCTGTACCCTCACCGAGACGTAGCTCTAAATCTAAGATAGGAGCGAGTTTGAGGTGTTCAAGAATAGTATGATGACCACGCTCCACCGAGACGTGACCCGCGAAAAGATAGTCGCGCACTGCTGGTACTAGCTTTACGGAGACGAGGGCAGCCGCACTCGAAATAAACCCATCAAGCACAACGGGAACACCATGTTCGGCAGCGGCAAGTATGACGCCGACAAGTCCAGCTATCTCAAGGCCACCAACCTTCGCCAGTACATCAAGTGGCTGAGTTGTATCAGGCTTGTTGAGAGCAATCGCCTTCTCAATGATGGCAACTTTGTGTGCAAGTTGTGCATCGTCGATACCTGTGCCTCGCCCCGTCACTAAAGCAACGGGAACACCTGTAAGAGCGGCTGTAATCGCACTCGATGCCGTTGTATTGCCAATTCCCATCTCACCCGTTGCGATCAAATCGACGTCTTGCTCTATCAGCGACGTAGCAATTGCTCTGCCTACCTCAATAGCCGCCTCTGCTTGCGCTTGCGTCATTGCTGGTCCTTGCGCCATATTCGCAGTGCCAGCGGCAATTTTGCGCGAAAGCAGGTTGGGATGTTGTAGCTCCTCTGCCACACCGATATCGACCACGACCACCTCCGCGTTGGCTTGTCGTGCCAGCGCATTGATCGCAGCACCACCATGCAGGAAGTTGAGAACCATCTGTGGCGTGACAGCAGATGGATACGCGCTCACGCCCTCGGCGGTCACGCCGTGATCCGCCGCCATCACAATCACGGCCTTACGCTGTATCGTAGGTAAAACATTATGTGTGATAGCCGCCATCTGTATGGCGATATTCTCCAGGCGTCCCATGCTCCCAGCAGGCTTGGTCAATTGCTGCTGTCGCTCTCGCGCCTGTTCTCTTGCTTGCGAATCGAGGGGTGGAATGTTTGCGGTAAATGCCATTAAAAATCTAGTCCCTTCTGTGCCATCACGCCCTGAGTTTTATATGGATGCTTGATTTCGCGCATCTCGGTAACAAGGTCGGCATACTCGATGAGAGCCTCTGGTGCATCGCGTCCCGTCAAAATAACATGCAATGCAGGATTACGATTTCGCAGCGTCGCCAGTACCTCTTCGGTATCGAGCCAGCCATACTTGAGCGTGTAGGTAATTTCGTCCATGATGACGATATCATAGTCGTTGCTCTCAATTTTTTCGCGGCACCGCTGCCAGCATTGTTGAGCGAGGGCGCGATCCTTCTCCAAATCTTCGCTCGTCCACGTAAAGCCCTGCCCCAACGGGATAATCTCGACGCCCATGCGTTCTGCCGCGCGAATCTCACCCCACTTGCCGGTTGTTGCCTTCATAAATTGTAGCATTACCACGCGCAAATCTTGCCCCCATGCTCGCATTAACACGCCAAGAGCAGCCGTCGTCTTCCCTTTGCCATTGCCTGTGTAGACAAGCGTCAGTGCCTTTTTCCCCGGCTGCTTCTTCGCACGCGCCTCGGTCTGCTCTTGCCGAATACGGGCGCGTCCCAACTCCGTCAATTCCTCAACCACCGCCTCATGCACCAACTCACCTGTGATCGGCTCTTCCATCACTCTATACCTCCAACTATTAGCAACAGGGAGACCGCCAGGGTCTCCCCTACACATCCTGCCCCTCAACATGTAGGGGAGACCCTAGCGGTCTCCCTGCTACTTCCCTACACATCCTGTCCTGCCCTCAACATGTAGGGGAGACCCTGGCGGTCTCCCTGCTACTGCTTTCAGCAGGTACCCACCCACTTTCGCCGCGCTCGTTTCTACACCAAATCCAGCCGCTCTCTTGTTGCAAAACTTCGACTTTCTCTCCGACCTCTACCGAAAGCTCCACCGCCGAATAATCGTAGCATGCCCTCCATATCTCCCCGTTTTGTACAACGTACCCCTTAGGAACCCAGCCACTTTTCCCGCTCTGATTAGTACACCACACCCATATCCAGCCCTGCCAGTTATCCTCTCTATCGCTCACGTCTATGATATCACCCGCCTTCATGGTAATTGGGTCGAGATAAATAGCCGTGTGTGTTTTGGTCATGCAATAGGTTTGTGGAGTGTTTGTTTCTTTATTCTCATGCATAACAGAACGTCCTTCGTTTGTAATAATGGTACAATGCAAAGCGAAATCTCATAAATATATTTCGTAGGGACCAGATGTATCGGTTCAGACGTATAGCCGATAAATCGGCCTCGGACGCGATACATCTGGTCCCTACGAAATTTATAAAAACACGTTAATGGATATATGACCACTCACATCACACCACACACACAACGCATCTGGCTCGTTCGGCACGGACAAACAGCATGGAACGAGCAGCAGCGTTTTTGCAGCATCACCGATATTCCTCTCTCTGCTCTTGGGCGTAGACAGGCACGTCATCTCGCCTCAAAACTACAAACGAGACTCATAACAGCTATTTATAGTAGCGATATGGCAAGAGCAAAAGAAACTGCCGAAATTATTGTACACAAAATCAATCGTAATGAGGGCAGGGAGACCGCAAGGGTCTCCCCTACACATCATACACCTCAACATGTAGGGGAGACCCTTGCGCTCTCCCTGCCTCCCATCATCACCTTCCCCGCATGGCGCGAGATTGCCTTCGGCGCGTGGGAAGGTCTTACCTATAGCGAGATTGCCGCTACGTTTCCAGACCAGCTAGGTTTCTTTACCGATCCCGAACACATCGCACCACCAGAGGGCGAGTCGCTACACAACGCTCTACAACGTGTCTATCCTGCTCTTATCTCCATAGTACAACAAAGTCAGAGCGGCGAAATTGTTATCGTCAGTCATGGTGGTGTGCTACGTGGCTTGCTCTGCTCTCTGCTAGGCATGCCTCTACGCAACCAATGGCAACTACGTGTAGATACAGGCTCGTTGAGTGCCATTGACGTGTCATTAGACGAAAATGGAGAATTGCTAGCGTCGCTGGTAGGATTGAATATGCAATAAAAAAATTCAGACAGACGGCTCTGCGAGCCGTCTGTCTGAATTTTTTTATTGCATTGCTTCCTTCAACTTTATCAGTTGTTGCGCCTGTTGCCGGTCGTGAAGGGCGAACATGGAAACGAGTTCGGGGAAGAGGTGTTCTTCGCCCTGAGCGTTATGGTAACGGCGGCTCCATACGGCTTCATGGAGACTTGCCAGGTACTCGAAAATCTCTTCGCGTCGTGCTGTCATGCCAGCGAACACAGCGTCGAGCGATGTTGGCTCCTCTATCTCTTGCATCAATTGTAACGCGGATTCGTTCAAATCTGGAATGAGAGGATCGTCCTCTGTACGCACACGCTTTATCTGCTCAAGGCCAAAGCCGTCGGCAATATAGACATAGTGCGCTAGTTGTAGAGGCGAAAACTCACCAGAAATAGGCTTCCGCGTCAATTCGTCTGGGCTAAACTTTGCCAGTTGTCCCATTAGTTCGAGACGAGCCGCTACCAGTGTACGGCGGGCCTTGCTATATGCACTTTCGGTTGTCTCAGAGATAGTCATAGTCCAGTATTCCCTTCAATCAAGATTATGCATCACGTTGTTTTACCAGTCGGCTATATAAACGTTCCAGTTCGTCTTGATCATTGAAGTGTAGGACTAGTGTCCCTTTGCCCTTTGCGTTCTTTTTGAGATCGACCTTAACCATCAAAGCATCGCGGAAATGCGTCTCCAACTCTTGCTCTTCAGCGGGACGTGAGGGTGAAGTCGTCATACGCTCAATCACAGCGTCCACATCTTGTTTGTCTTTCATGCTTGCCGCTAACTCTTCGGCCTGTCGCACGTTTAGCCGTAGCGTGATAATCTTGCCCATCGCGGTAATCTGGTCTTCCTCGCGTGAAATACCAATAAGTGCGCGTGCGTGACCTTCGCTAAAATTTTCGGGCTGGTTGATAAGAGCATCGCGTACTTTTGGCGCAAGTTGTAGTAGACGCATAGAGTTTGTAATGGTCGAGCGGTCTTTGCCGACCTGTCGCGCCACACGCTCCTGAGTCATACCAAAGTCCTGCACCAACGCTTGATAGGCTAGAGCCTCTTCAATCGGATTCAAATCGGCACGTTGAATATTTTCGATTAAGGCCATCTCAAGCATCTGTTGCGGCGTCACCTCTTTGATCACCACAGGCACCTTGCTCAATCCAGCAAGGCGCGAGGCACGCCAGCGTCGCTCACCGGCAATAATCTGATACACAACACCCTCTGGTATCGCAGATTGAGCTTCCTGTGTCGAGACGGTCTGTTCGTCCTCGTTAAACCACGAGCCAGTGTCTTTTTTCTTTGGTTCCTCACCATTTGCCGTCGCAAGTGTATCGAGGCGCGTCACGATGATAGGCTGTATCAGGCCATGCTCTTTAATCGAGTTGCTCAATTCGAGCAGTTTAGGATCATCCTCGCGGAAGATGCGGCGCGGCTGACGTGGATTGGGAATGATGCTATCGAGAGCAACATACAGGACATCGCCATTTCCCGATGGAGCGTTTTGAGCATTTTGCGCCGACATCACCTCTGAGGCTCCTGGAATGAGGGAGTCAAGGCCACGAGCACGATTCAGACCAAATCTTTGTTTAGTCACGAGCCATTACCTCCTCGGCGAGCGAACGATAGGCAAGTGCCCCCGGCGAGGTCGGGTCATAGTCCAGAATGGCTTGCCCGAAGCTTGGCGCCTCGCTCAGACGGACGTTGCGATTGATGATCGTCTGAAACGTCTCGTTGGGGAAGTGGCTGCGTATCTCGCGCACAATATCGGTTGCTAAACGCGTGCGTGGATCGAACATCGTCATCACGATACCCGCGATATAGAGAGCAGGATTGAGTTTGCTTTTGACGATGTTCACGGTATTGTGCAACTGGCTCAAACCCTCCAACGCCAGATATTCGCATTGAATGGGAATAATCAGGGCATCAGCGGCAACAAGAGCATTGATCGTCAACAGACCGAGCGAAGGCGGACAGTCGATGATTACATAATCGCAGCGATTACGGATAGGCTCTAACGCTTGCTTCAGGCGATATTCACGAGCCAGTGCCCCGACCAGCTCCATCTCCGCACCCGCTAGATCGACGGTGCAGGGTGCGACAACGAGTTCGCGGCGAGCCGAGGGCACAATCACATCAAAAATCGAAATATCTTCTTGCTCTTGTATCATAAGATCATAGATAGTATGTTCTTTTCTGTTCTTGGATGCGCCGATGCCGCTTGTAGTATTGGCCTGTGGGTCCATATCGACGAGCAGCACCCGGCGTCCTGCCGCAGCTAGATACGTAGCAAGATTTATAGAGGTAGTGGTTTTTCCGACGCCGCCTTTTTGATTAGCAACTGCATATACTTTTGACACAGGCTGCTACCGTACCTTTCATCTCACCAGCCTAACGAGGAAACGAACGCCTGCATTCCTTGACGTTGTACCGCCATTGTAACAAATGTACAGACTATAAGCAACTAGCTAAATTTAGATGTAAGAATAAAAAATAATACGTAGACCAATGGACACCGGAGGTGTCCATTGGTCTACGTATTATTTTTTATTCTAGCCACGTCCCCTCACAAGCGAGGTGAAGACGCCAATTATAGCAATCGCGGCGCAGGTGAGCAGGGCGGCGCGAAAACTTGTGGTGAAGGTCTGCTGCAATGCGCTCAGGTCGCCACTATGCTTTTGAAGAGCTAGGCCAGCAGCGGAACCACCGAGGCTAGCGAAGATAGCACCGGCAAGAGCAACGCTCAGACTCTGCCCCATGACACGTCCCGTCGCAAGGAAGCCAGAGGCACTACCGCGTTGCTCCAGTGGTGCTGAACCGAGCAATGCGCTGTTGTTGGGCGATTGGAATAATGCTTGCCCCAAACCTGTCACTAGTAGTCGCCAGATGATATCGAAGACTGAGCTATGTGCGTTCAACTGGCTCAGCAGGATCAGGCCAACACATGCAATCGCGAGTCCACCCGATGCTAGCCAGCGTGTACTTCCAAAACGGTCTGCAAGCGAACCGCTGAAAGGCGCGACGAGAGCGATCATGATTGGGAGCGGAGTTAGCAACAAGCCGACGATCTCAGTGCGAAAGCCGCGCAACTGTTCGAGATAAAACGGCATGATAAAGCTCACCGCGAATAGCGCGAGGAAGCTCAAAATCAGACTCAAGTTGGCGGAGAGGAAGACGCGATTTCGTAACAACTTCAGGTCGATAATCGGATTGGCAACACGGCTCTCAACAAAAGGAATGAAGCCGAGCAAAACGACGCCAACGACAACACCCGCGATAAAGAGCGGTGATCCCCAGCCTAACTCTTGCCCGAATGAGAGAGCAGCGGTCAAACTTGCCAGTCCCACGCCTAACAACACTGCGCCTAATGGGTCAAACTTGCCTGGATTGCGGTGAAACTTCTCGGTAAGCACACGCAACGTCAAAAGAATACCGATAATACCAAGCGGTACATTGACATAGAATATCCAACGCCACGAGAAAAAGGCCGTAATAAAGCCCCCAAGTGGCGGTCCAACGCTTACACCGAGGGCAACAGTCACCGCGTTCAAACCAAGCGCACGACCACGCTCTCGTGCTGGAAAGGCACTTGTTATCATAGCGGGACTCGCAGCGAACAGCAATGCACCGCCGAGGCCCTGTAGGGCACGAGCAGCAACGAGAAAACCGAGTGAAGTTGCCGCACCGCACAATGCCGAGCCACCTGTAAAGATAAAGAGGCCAATAGCCCAGATTGCCTTACGCCCAATCATATCGGACAGGCGACCAGCCGTAAGTAGCACTGCGGCAGTCACAACCAGATACGCGATAATCACCCACTCAATCGCACCATTGAGCGGCACATTAAATTCGCGTGCAATCGTGGGCAAACTGATATTGACAATCGAAGAATCGAGAGTAGCCATAAAGACACCAATGGCGACAATTGAAAATACCGCCCATTTGCTCGCATGTTCTCCACCGTCATCTTGTTTGTTTTGTTGCGCCGCGACTGCTCCGTCCTGCTCGGCTTTTGAAGAGCGTTGTGTCTGCTGTTCGTCCTGTGGTCGAGTCTCTTGTTGTGCCATAAGAAATATACCTGTTTTCTTGAATTATGTTTTGGGTCTCGTTGGGGAACGCATATTGCTTCGCTCGTGCGTGGGCGTAATTAGGCCCGTACATGTGGACACGCATGATAAGCATATCACGTTTCGCTCTTTAACTTTGTGTCGTATCGACATAATCACAAGAGAGTGCATCCGACGGATGCACTCTCTTGTGATTATGCCGATACGACACAGGCTACATCGTTTGTGCTCGTGCCACGTTCAGACGCTTGTAGCGAGCAGCAACCATCTCGCCGATACCAATGGCAATCAAGCCAATCAGCAAGTGCAGAATTTTCACAAGCACGCTTGGATCAGCCGCAAGCTGTGACGCACCAACAGCGAACACGATAATTCCCCACACAATGGCAAGTGAGGCAAAGCCCCAGTTACCACCTTTAGCAGTTCCATACGCAACACCAAGTACGATAAGCGACAATGTAACCAAAATGCCTAGCGGCAAATGAATATTGATGAGATTATCAGCATTACTGTTCTCTACCCATATAATGATGCCAAGAATAAGCGCAAGGATTGCGCTAACGCGCAAAACCCATTTCGAGATAGTTACAACCACGAAATCCTCCTAAGAATTTGTTTTTCTTGTGTTGGCAAAAAAAAGACAGCCCCAGCCCGGGAGGCTGTTTTGGG
>CAXUGH010000004.1:0-6090 GCA_964250365.1 uncultured Ktedonobacteraceae bacterium | reverse complement strand
GACGACAGCGCATGCGCTGTCGTCTGTTTGGCAACACAATACAATTCTATTATGCCCTATTCATCGTCTCTTTAACAACCGCAGCGAGAGCTTTGATGAAGAGTGGCGAGGTGTTGAGCGATTCGATGCGTGCGAACTCGATACCGTGTTCCTCAGCCTGTTCGCGTGCCCCCACCTCGATATCGTACAGAATCTCAAGGTGGTCCGCCAGGAACTGGACGGGGGCAATCAGTACATGCTTCTTACCCTCGTGCTGTAGCTCTGGCATAACGTCGGCGAAGTCGGGCTTGAGCCACTCTTCGGGTGTGTGACCTGCGCTTTGATAGCAGAACATCCAACGGTCAGGGGCGAGATGCAGCATATTCGCCACAGCCGCCGCCGTCTCTTTAAGATTGTTGATATAGTCCGGCTCATTCTCGATCACACGTTTGGGCATGCTATGTGCTGTAAGCAACACAGGTACACTATCGCGTATCTCGACGGGAAAGCGGTTCAAAGCCTGTTGCACACGTTCGGCTAGAGCCTGCAAGAAGTATGGCTGCATGTGCCAGTCACGCGAGATCGCCAACTTCAGGTCGTCGCGCTCCATGTCCGCAACTGCATCTTCGAGCGTCTTTATATAACCACGCATGATAATGGGCGAGTACTGTGGCGACATAATGATGCCAACCAGCTTCTGTGCATCGGTGGCAACCTCTGGCGTTAAATCGGTAATGAATGGTGGCGAAAAGCGCATACCGGCATCGACAGTATATGTCGTACCATCAGTACTCTCGCTGTTCAACTCTTCCTGCAACGCCTGCGCCTGTTCGCGTGTGATACGCAACAGAGGCGAGCCACCAATCAGCGCATAGCGGCGGCGAAACTCCGTAAGCACCTCTTCGTCGGGTTCACGCCCTCCATACACGTTTTTGATGTAGGTAGGAATATCGTCAAGCGTGGCTGGTGATCCATAGGTCATCAGCATCACGCCCACATGTTGCTGTGTTGTTGTGGTCATTGTTGTTTTTATCTCCTCAACATCTGTAGGGGCCATAATTCATTACGCCCTCGCGCCGCGTGGAATGCCGTTCCAGGGCGTAATGAATTATGGTCCCTACATCTATTCATTAACGTCGTGTCTCCTCATGTACCGCCTCAACCAACCTCTTCAACATATCAGGATTGGTGGGCGCGGGTACGCCGTGACCAAGATTGAAGATATGTCCGGGGCGATTGTTGGCGCGGCGTAGGATGTCGTGCATGCCCGCCTCAATCGTGGGCCAATCAGTAAGCAGCATAGCGGGATCGAGATTGCCCTGAATGCCGCGATCATGTCCGATCTTCGCCCATGCGTCGTCGAGGTCCATACGCCAATCGACGCTGATAATATCTCCACCCGCCTCGACCATATCGTCGATCAGCGCAGCGGCACCTGTGCCAAAGTGAATTGAGGGCGCACCAGCGCGTTTCACATCCTGGAAGATGCGCGTCACATAGGGCTTGACGAACTTGCGATAAGTGCTGGGGCTGAGCATACCAACCCAGCTATCGAACAATTGCACAACATCGGCACCGGCCTTGACCTGTGCCACCAGATAGCGCGAAACCACCTCAGTCAGCTTGCTCATCAGCGCGTGCCACACCTCTGGCTGCCCATACATCATCCCCTTTGCCAGCGCATACTCACGCGTCGGTCGTCCCTCAATGATGTAGCAAGCCAGCGTGAACGGCGAACCAGAGAAACCAATCACCGCCTGTTTGCCTTCCAGTTCGCGCCGCACCATGCGAATCGCCTGCATAATATAGCCCGTTGACTCTTCCGCGTCGATAATACGCAGAGCCTCGACATCTTTCATTGTGCGAACTGGATTGTGAATGATTGGACCAACGTCGGGCTTCAACTCGACGGAAATACCCATGCCCTCTAACGGCACCACGATATCCGCCAGCAGCACAGCACCATCAACACCAAGAATCTGCACAGGTAATAGCGTCACCTCAGTACATAATTCGGGCGTCTTCGCAATCGTTAGAATGTCGTGTTTGTCACGTATCTTGCGATATTCAGCAAGGCTGCGCCCTGCCTGTCGCATAAACCAGATCGGTGTCGCATCCGGCTCACGCAAATTGCACGCATCCATAAAACGAGCCACGCCAGTATGTGCGGGCAATGTCTCTTGTTGCATCAATAATAGTCTTCCTTTATATATGCGAAATTATGGTTTCAGGGAGACCGTAAGGGTCTCCCCTACATATCGCATCGTGTTTTTCTGTCTTTAGCTACTGCATATAATAACGTGTCTCTCGTCGGATGACAACAGGAAACCTACAAAAATCTCTACAAAACTACAAAGCAAAGAAGATTTATGAGATGTTGTATGGCATCCTTCTTCATACATACATTTTCAAGATATGCCAACTATATTTGTAGACTATAGTCCGTAGACCTATTGTCTCATCTCAACTACTCTTGTTAGAACAAAAGTGCAATACTTGGACGGATTAGAGGTTTGAAGAATCAAATTCAAGCAATATTTGGCGGTATCGTTAAAAAGTACCGTCTTCAGCAAAAACTCTCACAAGAAAAGTTAGCTGAGTTAGCCAATCTTGACCGTACATATATAAGCCAAATTGAGAGAGGTTTGAAGTCACCTTCTATCACATCCCTCATTAGTCTGTCTAAAGCACTCAAAGTCAAAGCAAGTATTTTAGTGAGTGAGATGGAAAATGAGCTGGAATCTATCTGATAAACTAACCCTTTCTGCAGAAGAAGCCCAACGGCTTAATTATGTACTAGAAGCTTGCTGGTCTGTGCCTATTCTCAAAGATATTGAAGGGTTTATTTGGGAAGCTTTATTTCATTATGTCAAAGGTCTACCCATGCCGACTAATAGTTCTAAAAAACTGTTTGATGCTGTTGATCCCTCTTCTCATATAGGTTGGTCTCTAAAGACTCTACAATGCGAATCACTCAAAGCAAACACCACCATCGAATTTGTTATTCAGCGTGCGGATATAATCAAGAAGAGCAAGATTTTGGGTTTTTTCGAGGAACTTTCTGACAAAAGCAATCCAGAAGAACTTGGACGGGCCGTCATTAAGCATTGGCAAGAGAAAGTCCACACAAGCATGGAAAGTCAAAATGTGGAAAAAGGTTATCTCGTTGTTCTTGCGAAAAGTAAGAACAGGAAGAATTATGTTTATGTTGAGGAGCCGTTACCGAAATTTGATGCTGATAAATTAACTTGGTCATGGACAAAGCAAGAAGAGCAAAAAAATAAATCTAAGGGGAGTAAGAAACCATCACAGAAAGAGGTATTGGACGAAATCTTAAAAAATGATGATCAGAATACGAAAGAAGAGCCACCGCGTCTAGGTCTTCTGGCAACGAATAAAGTAGACGGGCAAAGAGTACTAAAATGGTATATCAGACAAACTCACGTATTTCAGTATATGAAAATTCCTCCCGACGCACCACGTTTCGAGATTGAACATAGACGCATTGACTTAGAGGTATTTTTTAACTGGTTAATGAACCAAAAAAACATTGAAAGCAACGGTAAAGAAAATTATAGCCAAGATACTTTATTCTAAGCTCATACGAATCCTCTATCTACTTAAAGTTGTTATAAGGGATGCTGCAAGTTTATTTGCAAGCAAAGATGGAACAGCTTCACCAACTTGATTGCTTTTCTGAATATACGTACCCTCAAATATAAACCAGTCGGGCAGTGATTGTAGTCTCGCTGCTTCTCGTATTGTAATAACACGATTATCATAGGGATGACCAAATCTACCAGAGCCTGGATGAAATACCCATCTTGTAATTGTGTTTGCTGTATCTCCTGGCTTTAGTCGTCCATACGCACCACTATATCCTTTACGCGCTCGAAGTTCTTCTGGTAAATCTGGCATGCTCTGGCCTTCTTTTAATGAGCTAATACGTTGGTACTGAATAGGGGTTAATTTGCGAGCAATATGGTCATGAAGTAAGTATTGCTCTTGTTTTGGAAAGAGCTTAGGTTCGCGTATATACTCCTGATATTTCGTCTGTGGTTCGACGAGATATTCACATGGGTTTTCTCCTTCACCGTTCTCAAGATGTGGTAAATCACTAATTGCATCCCAGACATGCACATATTGTACTTTGGGTTCTTGTACATCGGTTTCATCGAAGAGAGTTTGTTGCATTTCTCTCTTCATTTGCTTTTTAGTAGGTTTATACAAGGCTTCTGGAAATACAATATCCTTCATACGACTTGCTAAAAAAAATGCTCTACGCCTACTTTGTGGCACACCGTATTCTCTAGCATTTAGTACACGTACCTCCGCCGAGTAATCTAACTGTAGTTTGGATAAAATCTCGTTTGATACTGCTCCATCATAAGCTTTTACTATTTCCGCCACGTTTTCAATAAGCACTGTTTTAGGTTGAAATTCTCGGACGAAAGAAAGAAAAACTTGCATGAGCTTATTACGAGGATCATCTAAAAAGCGTTTAGTAGCAACAACATTTTTTGAAAATCCTTGACAGGGTGGTCCACCTATCAAGCAATCCAGTTCTCCACGTTGGAGCTTTAGCAATCTTCTCAAATCTGCTGGGTCTATATCTCTAATGTCTTGATTGAAAATCTGTGTTTCAGGAAAATTTCTTTGATAGGTTTTAAGGGTAACAGCATTAATATCTACAGAGGCAATAATTTCAAACCCTTCCTGAAAAAAGCCACACGACAAACCACCACAACCACAAAATAAATCAATAACTCGGAAAGGCATAAACGTACCTCTTTATTCCTTCGTAATAATAGCGTACTATAGACTACCCTCTCACCTCTGTCAAGGAATTATAGTCACGCCCATAAAGTCTTCGGCGTCAATAAGTCAAAATAGATGTTGTCTAAAGGGCAAAGTTTCTATGGTATAATAAAGCTAATCAATGTGGAAGAGGGTAACATGTCGCAAGAAACACCAGAATACAACCTTCACTATTCTATGGTTATCGAATGGTCAGATGAAGACGAGGCTTTTCTCGTAACATTGCCAGAATGGGCGGATCGTGTCATGATGCCAGCAACACACGGAAGCACTTATGCAGAGGCGGTACAGAACGGGCAAGAAGTTCTTGAAATGCTCGTTGACAATGCCATAAAGGACAAAGAAGCACTGCCAACTCCAAAAACACACGTAGTAGCATAGGAACGACAACATAAAAATTGACTTACAGACAGGCTAGCCTGTCTGTAAGTCAATTTTTATGTATATAAACATCTGTGGTACAATAGCGTCGAAATTTTATCATCATAACCACTTTTTATTTTTCTCACTTAGGCGATGGATGGAGTTATTTACTATGTTAGATTCCGAAAAAGATATCCTTAAAGGTTTGAATGAACCACAGCGTAGAGCAGTGACTACGACGCGCGGTCCCGTCTTGATTCTCGCGGGACCGGGGAGCGGCAAGACACGCGTGATTACTCATCGCATCGCCTATCTAGTGCAGGAGGAGCAGGTTTCGCCCTGGCGCATTCTCGCCGTGACCTTCACCAACAAAGCCGCCAAAGAGATGCGCGAACGTCTGGAAAAACTTGTCGGCATCAACGAATCAAAGGAGATGACGATTGGCACCTTTCACGCCATCTGTGCGCGTGTGCTACGCATGGAGGCCGATGCTCTGCTACCAATAGGCTTGAGCAAGTCGTTTGTAATCTTCGATACCGACGACCAGACCTC
The DNA here is from genome assembly GCA_964250365.1 of uncultured Ktedonobacteraceae bacterium. GTDB lineage: Bacteria > Chloroflexota > Ktedonobacteria > Ktedonobacterales > Ktedonobacteraceae > JBBQVS01. Next base: position 378 of record CAXUGH010000004.1, on the reverse strand, counting down.
GCTTATCAAACAGGCCATCAAACAACTAAGTCTGGACGAGAAACAATACAAGCCTTCTACCATTCAAGCTAGCATCTCGCGTGCCAAAAACGAATTGCTCATTCCAGAGCAGATGTCGGAGCGAGCCACGAAATATAGCGAAGAGGTCGCGGCGCGTGTCTACAAGGTCTATCAGAAGCTTCTACGCGCCAACAACGGTGTTGATTTCGACGACCTGCTGATGCTCACGGAGCAACTATGGCGGCGCAACCCCAATATTCTACAAAAGTATCAGCGGCGTTGGCAATTCGTTCACGTCGATGAATTTCAGGATTGTAACCTGCCACAATATAAGCTTATTCGTTTGCTTGGGTATGGGACAGATGAGCAGCACAACGG
>CAXUGH010000003.1:36373-59393 GCA_964250365.1 uncultured Ktedonobacteraceae bacterium | reverse complement strand
GTCTATGCGCGAACGCGCATAGACCTTCCATTCCACCAATTATTATCAATTTTAATATCCGATAGGAGAAGATACATGGTTGCAGTTTCTATCATGATTGAGGGGCAGGATGGTCTGACGTGGACGCGCTGGAAACGTCTTGTCTCCGAGGTTGAATCGCTTGGTTTCGCTGGCCTTTTTCGCTCTGACCACTTCACGAATGCTGTGCCACCCGATAAAGACTCGCTAGAAATGATCGTCTCGCTCACCTACCTTGCAGACCATACACAACACATTCATTTTGGACCGCTTGTTGCTCCTATTTCTTTTCGTCATCCCACGCTCCTTGCACGACAAGCTGCGGCTCTCGACGATTTGAGCAATGGTTCAATCATGACGCAATCCCCAATTTTCTTCAGCACTTCTGGTACAGTGGCAACAATCGTCCAACGGTATTTATAGTCACCTTTCGTGGGCCAGATCGTTGCGCGAATACCAATAATGCGAACTGCGAGGCGAAGCTCTTTATAGGTCGGGTGATAGGTGGGGTCGGTGAGTTGTGGCTTGACACTCGCTACCCATGTCTCAAACCTCGTTAGTTCTGCTTCTATTTCTTCCTCTAGCTCATTGTTCTCTGATAAATCAACAAGGAGTGCTTGCGCGTCACGTTTTTTCTTTTCCAGCCCATTCATCTGTTGGGCAAGATCAGCAAGCGTATCATCGTCGGTGGCATGTTCAGCCAGTGCATAGAGATTTTTGAGAGCGATCTTAATACCATCAATCGTTTCCTGTATGTCCTCCGGCGAAATCGTGGGTGCTGGTTTCTTGCGTAGTTCTGCAACGCGCGCTCGTACCCAGGTTGGATGAAGTAACACGTCTTTAATAGCGTCTTGTACTTCCAGATCAAGGTCATGTACCCCAATAGTAACGCGGTGTCTGCCAATGCCTGCGGTTGTCGTCATAGATTGTTCACATCCATATCTCGCTCCATTGCCATTCAATTTCGCGGCGGCACTCGGATGATTAACGCTCATCTTTCGTCCACAAATGCCACAGAAGATATAGCCAGCGCGGAGCAGGCCCAATTCCTCTCGGTCTTTACTATTGTTACGAAGCGATTCTTCTTTATTAATGGTCAACTGCCGTTCAACCGCCATAAATTGTTCCTTCGTAATAATCGCAGGGGCATCAGGCAGGCGTGTCCATTCTTCGCGAGGGCGTTTCACCATACCAAACTTGCCGCTTTTTTCATTCTTGACACCCGTAAAACGGTTAGCCCATACCTCACCGCAATAGATGGGATTAGTGAGGATACTATACAAACTCCCCTTTTGCCAGTGGGGTTCTGTTTTGAGGGCTTTCTTTGGTGGGGGAATATGAATCTCATTGAGGGTTCGACAAATGTTGTGGATACTACTGCCCTCAAGGAACAAATCAAAGATGAAGAGGACAACGCTGTATTCACTCCATTCTTTGCCATCTTCGTCAACAAACATGATAGTGGTATTACACTGATATCCCCCTTTGACTTCCTTATCAGTATTGATGAACACATACCCATAGGCTGCCTTTGGATGGGCATTGGGTGCGCCACCTATTGCCAAGCGGTCAGCACGGCCTCGTTGCATCCGCATTTTTGATTGTTCTACTTCAATTTCCACAAACATACTGCGAAGGGACAGAATAGCTTTGCTCATGGCATCATCACCAAACTTCTCTTTGATGGTTTCCAGCCTGACCCCATACTTTTGCAGCATGTCATAGACCACGAGGACTTCCACTTGTCTGCGACTAATAGCACGGACTTCTGTTACCACAAGGACATCAAACTCTTTGCGCTTGGCAGCATCCAGCATCTTGAGAAGTTTCTGTCGTTCCGTATAGGGAACAGTGACTGCACTAATCGCTTCTTTGTACTCGTGGGTTGGAATGTCATAAATGTAGCCTTCTTTTTCGCCATATTCTCTGACGGCTTTGGCTGCTGACTCAATGGTGGTGGAGTTGGCAAGGGATGGGTCGGACTCTCGAATATATCCGGCCATACGTTCTTTGCGCTTTGGCATATAGTACTCCCATGAAGCTGAGAGTATAGGAGAGGACACAGGTATTGTGGTAGGCATTGTGTGACTCCAATCCTACTAGATGAGCCACACACGTAGATTTTAGCCTCAAAATGTGATAGTATGAGACTAATCGTTGCTGTGGTGACTCACAGAACGGGAAACGAGGTGTTATGGATTGCCGTCCTAACACCTCACCTCTTTTTTTATTTGTATCCTCTAGTATACCCGATTTTTTCTTAAACTTCCAGTTTTGGCACTACGTCGGTTATTTCTACTCGTACTGTGTTAGGTAGCCATTCATTACGAGGCTGCTGCTTCTCAAAGAGTGCCGACATCCAGCCCGTAATGTATCCTGCGTTCCATCGTCCTGAATGATGCACGTCAATGATCGTGCTGACAATGAACTCGTACAGCAAGAGATCAGTCAGTCGCTTGCCCCGGTGGACTTGTTCAAAGGTGACTTTTCCCTGCACAAATCCATCATGAAAGGCAGTATCAGCCATTGTGACAATCGCACCGCCAATAATGCTGACGCATTGAACTGGTTTCATCGTTCCTCCTATTGCTGCACTGACCATTCAAAGGTATGCCCTGTGTTAATCAGCATTGGTTCTTTTAGGGTTCCCTCAATCGTCAACACAATATTCTTACCTAGGTTTGTATCAATGGTATGCATCGCAACAATGCGTGTCCCTGTGAGGTTGATCGGCAATTGATAGGTATAGCTTTTCGTGCCAACAATCTCAATGACCGTGACACGATTCTCAACCATATAGGCTGCAAAATGGGACGTTCCCCCATGTCCCACATTCGCATCTAAATGATCGGTTGGGTAACGTCCATAGGTGATTTCATTGTTGTAGTTGACCCACGCCGGATACCCAAAGATATCGAGTATCAGGAAAAGACATAGGACAACAAGCACTGTCTTCAAAAACGGCACCAGAAAGCCGCCTGTTTGTGCTGGCTGCTTTACAAGGGGCGCGGTGTTCTTTTCCTGATGGATTGGGCGATGTCGCAAGACACTTCGTGGCGAGGACAATACGGCATCATCGTGAGGCAGAGTAATTTCTTCTAATCGGCTGGCGCGTGGGGGAACGGTGGATTTCATCAGCACTTCTCCTTTCATGCTTATGCCTTCGTTTCGTATCAGTTGGAGAGAAAACGTGATGCTGCGCTCGGCAACGTCGTTCATAGCATCTCTCCTTTAACCGTTCGGTTTGCTTCATCTCCTGTCAACAATCCGTCTTGTATCTGCTCGACTACTACTTGTATATTCGCCTCGTCCTTATGACATCCGCATGACGTATTCCAGCAAAACGGGCGTTTGTCGGTATGTTCTTTGTAATCAGTAGGAATGACAACGGTAAAATTGTCGCCGTTGAGCATGTGCTTCTCCTTGACACAAGGGTTCTCATGTGGCTTGATTCCTCATGAGAACCTGTACTACCTAAGTGGGATTTCTCAATTTGAGGCTCTCGTAGTGCTAATACGGGAGTCTTTCTTTTTACTCCTTTCGCTATGGGTTTATATGTGTTAATAAGGGTCAATGGTAGTGTAACCTGAAATATGGCGAAAAGTCAAGGATTATTGACTTAACTATAGGACCCCCCTTATAATTGGCGTAAACTGAGTGTGAGGATAGGTTATGGCTATAGAATGGCTGTCTGTAGAAGATATTGCGAAAGAAATTGGACTAACAGAGGACACAATTAGAAGCTATATTCGCAATAAGCAACTTACTGCCTATCGTGTCGGGAATACGTATCGTATTAAACGAGAAGACTTGAACGATTTTCTGGAAAAAAGACGTACTGACAAAAAAGATGAGGAATGAGAACACAGGTTAGTGTGCTTGCTCGGTAGCTTGCAACTATAGTTATGTAATGATATATATGAACATTATATTTTCTGTATTGTAGGAAATTAGAGTGATGTCTTCGAGAAGGACAAATGAAGAAAGTATATAGCAGGAATGGGCTAATACGTATTGGAGCGCAGAAATAGGAGCGACAGCGTAAAGAGTTCCCATAGGTATGTTTGAGGCACAGGAGATAGGAGCATGCCAATATATAGACACAGACGCTATCAAAAACAGAACACCTCATTGCCGCTTTTCCTCATTTTTGCACTCACTGCCCTTCTCGTTTTAATGCTCGTTGCCTGTGGGATACTCATGTGGTTCGCATGGAATTTTGTGTTGCCATTTCTGACATCGGGATGGACTGGATAGTAAAGAAGTAGCATTGCGTTGAAGTGTAGAAAACACAGTTTAGTTGCTTGCAATTACTATAGTGTAATGGTATATAGTATGTGTATAGAAAGGATTCTCTAATGTTTTGTAATAGTGTGTAACCTCCGTTGGTGAAGGAAAGGAGTTCCTCATGCGCCTCGGTCAACTTCTTGTTATCCTCCTCCTAGTTATTGTTGTTCTCGTCGGTGGCTATCTTCTCTTCAAAAACAATGCCACTAGTTCACCTCCTCCCCAAGTACAGTATCAATGTGCCAATGGACAGTATCAATCAACACCATGTCCATCCCCTACCGCACCATCAGGAGGCGTGACGCAACCTCCACAACCTGCCCCGACTACTGCTGGTGGTAGTGGGAGCAGTGGCGGCGGTACAGGTGGGCCAAGTATTGTGACAACAGCAAATCAACCGTGCCCAACACATGACTTTTCCTTACAACAAGGCGTCGCAACGTGCAATTTCCCTGGTGGAAAAACCCTCATTTGTGAAGGTGATCTCAATGACTCATTAGGCACGCAGTACGATCATGACGCAACTACAGGGCAGGTTGATATTCTTGACCAAGCAGCAACTATTGACGGCACAGCTAACGGTGGCAGTTGCCATTATTCCCCTCCTTGGACAGAGCAACAGTCGATAAATAGCATCAAGGGTGGGTGTGGTGGTGGATGTACAAGTGTCCAAGTCTATCATGACGGAAAATTAGAAAAAACAGTCTAACAAGGAGGTGTCTATGAACGATGATCGTGACCTCTCTGCAAGAACAGTAGCAGCGAACATGACCCCTCTACAAGAAGAATTTGCAGCGTTTGAGGACAGATTACTTGCGCGACTTGATGAGAAGCTGGCAACGTTTCGTGAGCAGCTTTTGACCGACCTCGTAGAAGAAATACTTATTGCACGGGGAAAAAAGCCGAAAAAGACAGAGGACGAACAAACAAGCAAGGAGGGAGCAGCAAAGCATCTGTTCGATACCCCTGTGAAAGACATTCTGAACAAAAAGTTGTGGTAAACATCGTATGACGTATTCACTGCTTGGAAGAGATGGACAGGGAAATCCTGTTCATCTCGCACATGACATCCGACGCGAAGGGACATTCCTCTTAGGCGCATCGGGGCAAGGAAAAAGTACGGCATTTCTTCAGCTTGTGCTTGAAGATATTAAGCATGGACATGGAGTCTGTGTCATTGATCCACATGGGGAATTAGTAGATGATATTCTACGGCATATGGACAGGCGCATAGAGGATATTATTTTGCTGGATATTACCGATGAAAAATATGTGGCAAGCCTCAACTTATTTTACTGTGAGGATGCAACAAATCCCTTCCGCGTTGAAGATGTAACCCAACGAGTGCTGCACATTTTAGAACGTATTGCTGAAATCAGTCCTGCTAAGCCGCAAATGAACCAGTATTTTCTTAATATCACCCGTACCCTCATTCATAATCAAAACAGCAGTATGCTTGATATTCCCCGACTCCTCACAGATAAAACATTTCGAGAGCAACGTATTCACGGTATTCCTCTTGAACAAGTGCAGTGGTTCTGGCACGTTTTTTTTGCCAATAGGATGAAGTCGCGCAAAGATGACGATATTTCCTCAGTCGTGAATAAACTTGACCCATTTTACGGGATTTTACAGCCCTGGGTCGGACAGAAGACACAGCCCTTGAACTTCCAAGAGATTATGAACGAGCAAAAAATCCTGTTGGTAAAGCTTGAAGCACGATGGGGGCAAGTCACGTCTCTTCTCGGCAATATCTTGATTGCGCTGTTGCTTGATGCCACCTACTCCCGACGAAGCATTGAACGAACGAAACGAAAGCAGTTCTGTATTCATTTAGACGAATGCCACCGCTATTCCACCCTTGACTTTGTGACGCTCCTGAACGAAGCCAGAAAATACGGCGTTGCAATGACACTTGGCACACAAGAGCTAGAGCAGGTTGAACCGCAAATTCGAGCAACCTGCGAAACAGCAGGAACAATTGTGGTCTTTCATGTGGGTGCAAGAAACGCTAAAGAAATTGCTCCTACATTCGATTGCAGACCTCGGCTGGAAGGGCCACCGATCTTACGCCAAATAGAGGCTCCTGTACAAGAGCCGATTACCTATATGGCGCAGCCGTCCCATGCAATCCCTCATCGCCCTGCCATACAGGAATTTATGCACAGCTATGGCCTGCTTCTTGTCGAGCACGCAAAACAAGAAGAAGAAGACATGCGAGACTATAAACGGGAAGCGATACGATACCAACATGATCTATACAATGATCGTGCTATACCACTGATGGCTGTGGACTATCCACTCACCCGATATAAGCAAACACTACAACTCCTCAATGCGCTGTTTCATCGGGCAATGATGGCTGGCAAGCAAGGAGTAACCCCTGATGAAACATGGCTGCCAGATGCCTTCGTCAATCTTGTGACAACAGGACTTCTTCCTGGGAGTGGTCGCTATTTTGATCTGCTCACGCAGTATCGTACTTCCTACGGCGAGTCTTCATATCTTTTGATTGCTGAACATGCCGGAGGCCAAGATGACCGAATACAGACACTATACCAACAGATTGCCAGCCTGAGTGAGACACGCGAGAATCGGCTTCGCCCCTTCCAGCAGCAAGTGACACACACACAAGACCTCCTGTCCCTGGTATATAAGCGGTACCTCCTTGAAGAATTAAATGGCATTAGAGAACATTGCGTCATTGTAGAAAGAGAAGGGAACTACTATACTGCAATCCGCGAATATCCCTATGGGTATGAAAAGGATGCTCCCTATTCCCTCAATATCGCTCGCGCTACAAAACTTTTGAAAATGCCTCAGCATCTTGATCTCACGATGCCCTATGTTTTTGACAGGTGGGAAGATGCGGCAGACTTCTATTGTGAGCAATTTTCCACGTTGTGGTGTTGTCCAGAAAATACGCTCTGCGACAAACGCTGGTGGGAACGGCGTACCGCTCCCATACGCTGCACCTATGAGGATGCTCGCCGCCAATGGGAAACACGGATTGAATATGTGCCTGTATGGATACCACTCTCAGGCATAGAAGCACACTGGTTCACGCCTCGTCTGCTGAAAGCAGAAGTTAAAAGACGACTGAACGTAACCAGTCAGCCGCAAGAGGTACAGAAACAAATCTGGCAAGCAGAGCAAATGGTAAACTGGCATGCGCCAATAAGCGGAAAAGTACGCGACGGCAGAGTTGCCATTTTCACAGCAGAAAACGCGTTGAGAGAAGCAACAGTAGAAGCAAATCGCATAATGGAAACCGAAAAATCCATACGCGAACAAGAAGTATCACTCCTGATTTCTCTCCGTGAGGCAGAACAAGCCTATGCTCAGGCAAAAGAGGCAGTTATGCTGCTTCTTCTAAAGGTGGTACAGGGATTCGCACAGTATCCAATAGAAGCCCCAACAGGACAGATGGAGGAAGTGCCAACAGAAATTCCCTCATCAGAAGTCGAACGGCGGATTATGAATGAGTTAATCAATAGTCTGACAAAATACTGGGCACGAGTACGCACGTCTCAGAGAAAACCAGGGACAAAAGACGAGTATGAAATACAAGAGTATATAGTAAAAACACTTATGCCGAATACTGGTATCAGCAATGATGCATTGGTGCAACGAATACAAGAAATTCAAGAGCGCAATGCCGCTCAAGGATATCTTCGCTTGCGTTGTGAAGTGGAAGCAGAGATACGGGCAAGACAACAACCGTTGCAAAAACCGCCTCAGCCACACCCTGCCAAGTTGAAACCGCCTGTTGCTCCTGCTGACAATGCAGCGTTGCCACCAAAGAAGCGACCAAAAGTTGTCTAGCAATGAGGCTGGAACATGGACATTTTACCGCGAGAAGCAAAGCTGTTACAGCTTTTTTATTCGTTTCCTTATTTAACAGATAAGCAAGTCGTGCATTTGTTAGTGTCGCAAGGAATGTACAAACTCGGTTCCGCAAAAGCGATGAGTGCCAAACTCAAACGCTTCACGGATGAAAACTATCTGCATCGGACAACCCCATTGGTTGATATTGTTGGGGGCAGTGCCTTTTACGTCTATTGGCTGGGTACTAAAGGCAGACATTATCTGACAAGTGAATACAACGATGATTTTTCCGACTGGCGGCATCCTTCCCGAATGAGAGAGTTTGTCAAATCCTCCCATGTCTGGCACTGCTTAGGCGTCACAGATTTTCTCATTGCTGCTTCGTATTTGCCACAAGTGAATAACCATATTCACATTACAAGCATGTTTCATGATTTTACCTTGAAGCGCATGATGCAAGGCTGTTCTGTTATTCCTGATGCACTCATTAAATTTACGTCCGGGGATGAGCCGGTAATCTGGTTGGAATACGATCTCAAAAGTGAGAAAACAGAAGCATTTGAGACAAAAATACGTGCGATCATTTCATTGATACAGCATAACTTTCAGGAGTGGTTTGATACACCTATCCATTTATTTACCTGGGCATTTGTGACACCAACAGGAGAACACAGGTGTTGTGAGATGCGGACAATCTGCGAAACAGTGTTACAGGAAATGAATACACTACACCTTGCAGACAAGTTTTTATTTGCCTCCTTGCCAACAAGTTATAATCCACAAGAAGTTTTTTTGTCCCCTGTATGGTACATGCCGTTCCAATCTCAAAGATATGCCTTACTTGAAGTAGAGTAGCGAATTTGAGGAAACTGCAGAAAGAAAAATAGCCGAACCAATTTTGTCCATTGTGCGACATGGAAGAGCAAAAAAAGGAGAGGTAAAGACAAGACGCTACACTACAAGCGTGAATGCATAGCATTCTCTTTACCTCTCTGAGGTCTGTTATTATGATTTACGCTGTTGTTTATAGGTAGAGTTTAATTGGATTGAACGCTCAATTTTGTATCTAATCCTATAAACCATGAGCATTATTCCAATACCGGTTGAGTACAATATAATTACCCTCTCACTTGGAGACAGAGATATAGATAGTACTCCCAGAAAAGGCAGGTAGCACCACCCGACTAACATACACAACATAGTGTAGATGACGACTAGTAACCCCAGCCCATCCATAACGTTGAGCAATAGCTCTCTTCTGTCCATAAATTCTCCTTTCACGGACATGTGTATAACAGAAATTTGCTCTGTACATCAAACGTGCCGCTGCTCTATTGCGGTATCTGGTGTCCAGAGGAGCATCCTAGTGTTTGTCCATTTCAGGAGAAATTACAAAGATACCGTATTATAGCTGAAGAGCGCATGAAGTCAACTGTGGGATGGGAGTTGTGCCATTATATCTCTTTAGAAAAAGGCGAAGAGGAAAAATTATCCAGTAGTGCATACGTGGTCTAACTGGATACCATTATTTACTGCTTGTTGTAAATGCCTACAGTATTCGTTGAGACCACTCTTGCTTGGTGAAATGTATTCAATATAGCCGTATGATAAATTTCTTTGTAGAGTTTGAGGACCATATTGTATCTCGTATGAAACGTTATTAAGCTGCTTTACGTCGTTTGATGTTACTCCATTCGCAATTATAACACTTTCGTTAGCACCTATTGGTATATTCCAAGATTGAGGAGCCTGCACATAAAAGTAACGTATATTTACTGGTGAAGTCTGTATAAGGTTTGATTGAGAAAGATTATTCATGCTCCCACTAATCCCACACAGTGCTGCTAGAAACACAAGAAATCCAACAATACTAAATGAGTAGCTAACAGATGAATTTTTTTGTGGAGGAGGAGTGGGAGAAGGAGGTGGTATAACAAAAGTTGGATTAGAGTTGGGGGCAAAGTAGTATACTTGCTGATTTTGACCGGATTGTTTTGACGCACCACAAGAAGAGCAAACAACGTGGTTACTGCCGTTAATAGCGTTACAAGTTCCACATGTCCATAAAGGAGGAATAAGTGCTGCACCTTGCTGCGGAGGCTGAGGTAAGGGACTTTGTGGCATTTTCTATTTCCTTGTTGTTATTGTTACTACCTATACCGTACACAACTAAATGTTTCTATCTTTTAACAGTGCTACAGGTCACGCAGTACAAATTTTTTCGGTAGTATACTGTCGAAGTAGTATCTCGGCGTACATCAGATACTTACATACAGTGCCTAACAGGAGCTAGAAAAAACTTACCTTAATATATAAATACCACAGGGTTGCAAGGAAGATCATTATGAGATTTATTGATTTACAAAGATGAGTATAAAATTAAATAAATAGACTAAATAACTACAACATAAATAAATTGGAGTCTTTCAAAGACAAAAAAATCCACCCGACATATATGCGCTTTCTCCAAAAGAAAAAAGCCGATATGTTGCAAATAACTCTCAAGAGAGAAATCCGAAACATATCGGCAATGGGTGAAGCTGAACGCTTCATCGGATAGAAGTAGTGCCTGATAGTCACTAGCAAGCGTCTATGCTAGCTGTTTTCAGGATACCTCCACCGTAATCGCTCTCGCAGAGAGCAATAGGTGTTGAAACCACCGATAATAACGTGGTCTACCAGTTCTATGTCGAGCAGTCTTCCTGCATCAACTAATTGCTGTGTCACCTCCACATCTTCAGGACTTGGTTCCACATTTCCTGATGGATGGTTATGCAGTACAAAAATGCAGGGGCATTTATGCACAAGAGCAAGACGGTAAATTTCGGCTGCCCGAAGGACTGAGGAACTGACTGTTCCTTGATACATGACAGCATTTGCCTTGACATGATATCGGGTATCGAGTGCCAGGACACGCATTTCTTCATGATCGAGATAGATCATGTCCTGTTGCACGTAGCGCACTGCATCACTGGGATATACAATTTGGTACTGCTTCTCAGGAGTGAAATCACTCAGTCGTCGAGCAATCTCAAAGATGGCTTGTACTTGCGCTCCTCGTTCGTAACCAAGCTGCTGTTCATTGGCAAGGATGCCAATATCCAACTGCACAAGAGACGCAAGGCTTGGGTAGGTGCGGAAAAGCTGCTCAATCTTTTGCATGACTGCTTTGCTTCTGTGACCCACACCAAGAGCGGCGACTACTAACTCCTCATCGCAGAGAAAGCGAGCTTCTTGCACCTCTCCCCTCTCTCGTATTTTCACGCACTCACGTCCTTTTCAAGGAGCATGCTGAAACGATGCACATTCTTGGGGTCGCCAAGCTGCTCATAGAGAGCAATGATCTCAAACAATACATTATCGTCAACGTCTCCTTTGAGCCAGGAATGCACCAGTTCATTCACTCGTGCTTCTTTGTCCTCAAGAATTCTCGTGCGGTACTCCTTCGTTGCAATATCCGAAATGATCATATACAGGTGTGACTCGTACAAATTTGACGATGCATAGTCGCCAACGTGATAGTAGCCTTTGTCGTCTTTGGTTGCCTCCCCTATATCCTTAGCACGCTTGAACAGATCGCGGAATTCCTTCATCCGACGGTTCATCTCTGTGATCGTGCCATCCTTACAGGATAAAAACACTAATGACAAACCTGCATAGCTGTGATGGTAGGTAAGCACAATCACGTCATTCTCGCGGAAATTGCCATAAATGTTCCAATAACTGATGTCTAACGCTTTCTCTTCACCTTTGTAGGTGTAGCTGGTAAGGGTGGGAAAGCCATAATACTGCAACGTATCATAGTCACTCTTCTGCGGATTATTGTCGTCCGAATTTTGATAGGTAGTATAAACATACCCATCACTATCCAGAAATGCATAATAGTTGCCGTAACTACCTGCATGAGCCAACCCTTTATAGGTATAGCCGTGATGTTTGTCGAGAACACATTTCAAGCACTTGTTGAGTGCAACACGCGGATTTTCTTCTGTAAACGTTGCACCACAAGAGTTACAAGCTCGGTTTGCTTCAATCATTGCCTGAATTTGTTCATACGCATTTGTTGTAATCGAAATGGGATTACTACTATGATGGTCAACGTAAATCAAACTGGTGTTACTCGCCATGTATTTTATCTCCTCTTGTCCTGTTGTCCGTATGTTTCAGGACAGCGTTGATGCACGCAATCATATGTGACGCGCTCCGTTGGACAATATCCATTTCCATCTTCAATGTGTCAGGAGTCATCCCCCAATTGAGCAGATAATCCGCGCTGTAGGGTGCTGGTATCCCAAAGTAAGTTGCAACAATATAGGCGGTTGCTTCTGCATGACACTCTTTGACTTCTCGTGAAAGTTCCTTTCTCAGTTGTGCTGTATGAATGAGTTCATGTCCCCATTCGTGGAGCAATGTTAAGCATTTGTTCCCGCTTGCAAGTCCTTTTTTGAGGACAATGGTGCCTAGCTCGCTATAGCCCTGAGTTCCCTGGGTGTGAACCGTTTCAACAACCTGGATGCCTTCCTCGGCGACTGCGGTATGCAGTCCTGAATAAAGCTGGTCAAAGTCTCCATAGACTTCTGGAAAAAAGGCTGGTGGTCGCTTGTCTTCGGTGAGTTGGGATACATCAAACACAAACACTTCAAAAAAGCCGACAATATGCTTTTCCTCTGCGTCGTCTTTTTTGACAATCGGAGCTTTAATCCGAATACCTTTTTGCCCCTTTGCAACTTGATACCCTTCTTCTTGCCATGCCCGATAGCCTGCAACTCTGGTTGCTTGGGGGCATTGCTGAAAAATCAGCATCTTGTTTTCAGGGGAATAGGTGTGAAACCGTGAACTAAACGCAAAGTATTCCAGCATTCTCTCTGAGTGTCCGCTGCTCATGTCTGCAACTAAGGTTTCAAAGCTGTGGCTCAGTAGCTCGCCAATATCGGGAGAGACAATGCGATCTCGTTTCACTGATTACCCCCATTCCATAACCATTGTGGTTTGTATCCACACAAGTTCTTCAAAGTCGTCGCTTCGTAAACTGTCTTCTAATCGGGACGCAATACGAGTCATATCCTTATCAGTAATAGAAGCTATTTGCTGATCGCTGAATCCAGCATCTTTCAAGTCCTGACGTGTGAGCTGGACGACGACAAATTCCTTTCCCCAATCAATGATGAGAGGAATATCTTTTCCTGTTAAAGGATTGACTGAGAGTTTATTGGATGAACTCTTCACGGTTGTCGCATAGGTGTCTCCATACTCTCCGCTTTTGTTGTTTGGTGTTGTCGTGCAGACATACCAACGGGCATAAGAGTCTTTCTCCTCCGCTTCTGGATTTTTGTACTTTTTCAGTACGTAGGTGGTGAACCAGCCGTCAAATGACTGCCATACTTCATAGGCGTTTTCAGGGGTAACAATTTTCGCGCACGGATTTCTTGCCATTGGTTTCTCCTATCGTTTCTTTCGTATTCCTCCTAGAAGGCCATAGCTCAACGGATATGACTGGTAGTTCAATACCGTCCCCGTAGTCAATAAGCTGCACTCTCCCTCCTTCTCGGTAGGGATTGCGGATGCCTGCCTCCTGTGCGTAGAAATCGTTCATCTTCCACCACTGGTTGCTATCATCGTCAATGACAGTCCATCGCCATGTATAGGCTCGTGCTGGTTGCCTCGCGTGTTCCTCGCACATCTCTTGTGCAAACCGGACCGCATCACGTTTGTACATAGTTGAAATTTCACGTTTCGGGGGTAAGCCAGTATACCGAAAGGTTGCGTAGACGCCCCAATTTCTCCCTTGTGTAGCGGGAATGGGAAGTACTTCATAGATCATTCGTTATTTCCTCCTGTTGTCCCGTTGTCTGACACCTTAAAATGGGTGTTCATCGCCAGTGTTTTTGTGATCTTCGCACCGATGCATCTCATGATCGCCAGTGAGTTCACAACTCTGGTAGCAGTACGAACACTCTTCGCGACATGCTTGGTTCGGGTGTCGAAAATTATCATGGCCTCCGCAATTACAGAAACCACTATGTCCCTTTGGGAGGGTGCATGTGTTCGCGCATAACGCACAATGATACTCACAATCATCCATTCGATTATTCTCCTGTTGGCTTCTTGGGCTGACACATCGTGTCAGCAAGGGCTGCTTGTTCTGTGACTCGTTGCCGTTCAATTGCTCGACTTTCTTTTTCAATAAAATGCCGCGCTACTTCGCCAATAAAAGCCCAATCCTGAACGGATTCAGGTGGGTTTGTTCTGGGATGGTCAAAGTACCAATGACACCGGGGGCACAGCGGAATAAGATACGCGTCTTCACGGAGTTTCTCGTTGGTGAACACATGGGCAATGTGCAAATAGACAATGTACATGTCCATCTCGCTGTTCCACGAAAGGGAGCGATTTTTCACACCACAGCGCATGCATTTGTTCTCGAACTCCGCAAGACATTCGCGTCTTCGTTTCCGAAAATTGGGGTGATACCTGGAATACTTCGTAGGAGCCTCCTTTCTTGCTCTACAAATGTCAAGGTGCTTCTTGATTGTAGCAAGGAAGGAGGCAGTATTTGAAGAGGGAAAAGAGAACACAGGTAGGGGGTAAATAGTTGTGTGTTGTTTGAGTGAGAAGAGGCTTAGGCTTCCTACTTAGAAGTAGGTAACATGTATGACAAGTATCTATTGTAAAAAAAGAAGACTAAAAATTGTGTTTTTGTTTTTAACCGTGTATAATAATGTACGGACTATAAAGAACATATTTTCAATATGCGTGTAGAGGAGACTTTTTATGTTTTGTGCATCAGTCGCGTATCCAATTCAACAAGATGGGAGGTTCGATTTCGAGTATTTCGCAACCAAACACGCCCCTCTATTTGCTCAGTATCTCGGTGAGAATTGCGTGAGATTTGAGGTTCATAAAAGCTTAGCTTCACCTAGTGCTCCACCCCCAAGTTTTCTTGGTATTGCGTATTTCTGGGTCAAGTCGGGTGAAGATTTTGGAGCGAAGCTTGCACAATATAGCAATGAAATCTACTCTGATATTCCAAACTTCACTGACATTGAGCCTATTCGACAATGGAGTGAGGTCGTACAAACACAAACACAGACATAACGATCTCCCATTCCGTCTGCTCATTGTTTGCTCGTATCTCCTCACAAAACATATACCCTGATGAAATCTTTTGTCGTTTCTCCGGGCTATCATACGCCTTCTTTCTCAAGCGCACTTGCTTGTTTTCAGGGACTATACGCTGTATAATCCCTGATAGACCAGCAAGCTTCTTGCTCTCTTTTCAGAACTATTTGCCGACTACATCTGAAACTGAGAGTTTACGCAGCTTTTAAGAGACCGTGATAGGCTCGGTTGCCAATGCTGAAATAGGAGAGTGCTTTTTTAATCGCGTCCGTCTGCGCTCCCTTCTTTGCATCTCCCCTATCGCCTTTTGTCACCCTGCTTTGCCCATAGCCAACGGGTGCAAAGTCAATAGATTTAATCCAGACTTTGACTTGAGCAATAGCAAGACTTGTTGTTCCTTTGTCCGTCGGCTGTGTTGCCATTTCTGATGCTATTTCTTCAAAGCCCCAATTGCCGATTTTGAAGACGGCATTCATCGCATCGACAATGTATTGTGGTTTGTAGCCAGTAAAGCCGGAATAACTATCAAGAGAAATATTATGTGGCTCTCCATCTTTTAAGATTTGATTGACGGCTTTGATTTTCTCCTCAATGCTTTTTGCATCTTGGATGATGTGTTTGGTGTGTTCTGTTATATGTGTTCACCTCACTTTCTCAGGCATAGCGTGCCTGCTGAAACCGATTGCAAAACAATCGGCTCGAAGTAGACAAGCTACACTTGTTGTTCCTTTGCTTTTGTCCCTGCAACATAAATGTTGTACACAATGGCTCCTATAGCTCCTTGCAAGTCACTGGTGGTAAACGCATCCTGTGTATAAACAAGTTCAAGAATTTGGTTTTCATACTTATTGAGAAGGAACACGAGTTCTTTTGAACGCATATGTATATCACCTTCTTTCTGAAGCATAACGTGCTTCATCCAGCCCACTCTGCGAAAATGGGCTGGAGAAACACGCTATTTTTCTACCTGTGTGATGTAGAATAAATAGACATTTTTTGGATACTTCTTTGTTTCCTGAGTATCCTGATCTATGACTTCTTTAAAGGTTATAGACCTGATGGCTTTTTCACCTTTTTTGACATGGTAGCCTTTCGTTTTCCACGTCTGAAAGGTGAAACAGTTTCTTAGAGGGTCATAGTTATTTGCTTCTTCCTCTCCCCACCGTTTGGCTATTTCATCTCGAACTGCTGAAGCTGTTTGTTCTGATCCTCGCCATTGTGCAACTTCCGTATATATCACCTCCTCTCTGCAAGTCCTACCTTGCATATCCCAGGAGACTTTGCTACAATCTCCTGAGTATGTCAGTTAGAAGGGTAAATACTGAGGGCTGCAACCCTCGCATACCCACTCACAATCTGTCACGAAGTAGTTCATGTCTTCCCAACTGAACCAGAACTTACAGACCACACACTGTTGAATGTTCTTCATCTACTCTCACCTCCCTTCTTGTTAAAGTGCGATATCTTTTGTGATATCTGATTTTTCACTGACGGTTTTGGGCGTTCTTGTCAAGGTTTGCACGTCTCGGTGCAATTTTTTTGGTCACGCAAAAAAAACTTGAGAAGGGCGCACGAAACCGTTAGGGTAAAATCAGATATCAATTACAGGTGATTGGAGAGGCAATTTGAGTCTGTTTTGAGCGTGAATGAATAGGAAATGGGATAGGAACGGAAATCGTTGAGATGGGGACTACTGTGGAAGGAGTGATCTTACTCTCTTATCTCTTCGATATGAGTGACTCGACCAGAAGAATTTTCTAAAAGGGGAGGCGGTACTTGTTGAGGTGTCCATTGTGGGTGAATGTCAATATGCATGTTAAGATCATACAATGCTTCGTTAAACGCGTAGGCTAGAGAATGCAACCAGTAGAACCGCTCACTTGCATGTCCATCCCTTAACACACCCTCTGCAACATTTCCTAAAATATCTCCGGCTTTACTGTAGCGTTCTTTATAATATGGATGCAGTCCGTTAATATGCATTGCTTTCTCGTCGCTTCTGAAACTTCTGAACCAATTGTTTCCTTTCAACTCATACAGTTTCATTTGGACACCTCGTACATGATTCATCTGTTGCGTAAGGGATAACACCTCTGGTTCTTCCTCCCATTGCCCTACAGGTTCCCATGTATAGTCATCATCAATTTGAAAATGAAGCGTCTGATAGGGAAACATAGCCGCTTTTCTACTACTTGCATACTGATTGAGTTGCTGAACAAGTCTATCATGCCAGGGTGAAGGATACGTAGGCTCAATTTCACCTCTTCCCTCTGTAACCTGAAAACCATATGGTGCATACGCTGTATTGATAGTACTTCTTAGATACGCAGGGTCTTCGGGATATGCAGTAAAACTGCCACGCATGATATGAAGGGCTGCTTCTGTAAACAAGCTTGCTCGTCTATATCGTTCGGGAAGAGGTGGGTCAAAATGAACTGGTGATTGATAGCGTTCAAGAGAAGAGGTCGCTACTTGAGGAGGTTTGAATGGTTCTGCTGCCTTAACCTGGGCTGCTGATGCTAACTGACGTTGGACAGTATACGTGTCATATAAAACACGCACAAGTTCAAATATTTCTGGTGATGCATCTTGCTCAGTAAGTGCTTGAATGGATGCTGGAAGTTGTTCATGAGCAACGCCAGATGGAACACTCCCTCCACTCTCATTTATCGGAGCTTCAACTGGTCGTGGTCTATACTCTCCTTCAAGCATAATTCGCCTATTATAGACGAACAGCTTCAGAGTGATTTGACAAAATTCTGACACGACCTGTAAATCAGAAGCAATCTGCCTTGTTCATCCATGCAGAGAATGGTACGATGAATACACCATCTGCCTACGTATTTTCATTTCCACTACCTTGTTCTTTCCTGCGTATTTCAAGATGCAAGAGTACGATGACAGAGTGCAGATGCATCGGAATGATGAAGGAGAAACAGCAACATGCCTCCACCATAAGGCCGTTTGAGTATGAAATATTGCAAATCGTCCGTGCCTATCATTTTCTCACGGCTCACCAACTGGCAACACTCCACTACAGCAAGGGGTCACTCACACGAGCGCGGGTGGTTCTCAAAGCGTTATATGACAAGGAATATCTTGACCGTCGCTCTCAGCCACATATCGGTATCGGGCAACCAACGTATATTTACGCCTTGGCAAGAAAAGGAATCATGTACTTAAAAGCACATGGCTTTTCGTTCTTCTCGCGGTTTCGTCCTGCCGAAGTACACCACCTTTCTGCTCTCCATCTTGACCATGTACTCCGCTTGAATGACTTCCTGATTGCAGCACAAACGCTTTCCCGTTTTGCTCCTGATATAGCTCTTGAAGAGATGCGTCATGATCTTGATTTGAAACGGACTCCTGGGAGAGTGGACTATTATGCCCGAACAAGTAGTGGGGATCGTGTGCAAGAAACACTACGACTTGTGCCTGATGGCTGGCTTGATTTTCGCTTGACGCTTGCCAAGACAAAAAAACAACGGCAAAAATGTATTGTCGTTGAGATAGATCGTGGCACACAAACGTATGTGCCTGATGTGAAAAAGAAATTTCGTGCCTATGTGCATTACTCGTTTGCAGGAGGGGCATATGCACAAACGTTTGGGACGAATAATTTGACTATTGCCTATGTGACGACTGCGGGGAAAAAGAGGCTCTGGACACTCAAACGCTGGTGTGAAGAAGCACTGCGAGAACAGGCGTTAGAAAAAGAAGCATCTCTGTTTCGGTTTACCCATCTTCCCCAAAGTGAGATTGATGTGAAACAGTTGTTCCTTGCTCCTGTATGGTACAAGCCATTTGAGAAAGAACCTGTAACGCTGCTTTGGAAACCATAAGCACTCTTCAGCCATTTTCTCCTTTAAAATTCGTGAAAAGTACTGTGAAAAGCCACAGAGACCTATTACAATGATGATGTATTGATTAACTGTTGAAGTGAATTGTGTTATATTTTCGATAATTCAGGGGGTACACTAAGAAGACTACTAAAGTATCTTCAAACGTTGAATACGATAAATAACGTGATGATGAAAATGAACCTTACATTCATGTTCTGTATAAGAGAGCAAAACACAAGTGGTTTCATTATAAAAGGCCGATGCCATCTTGTGAGAAGCTCTCTTGACGTTGTTGAGTTTGATATCGGAGTCTAGATGAGTCATGAGTATCTCTAGGAATGTGCTTGATTACATCAATGCACGCTTAGATACATAACTCAGTAGGCTATAAGCGATTTTCACACTAAGTATGTCTAACGTTACTAGCAAAAAGCCTTCTAATTATACAGAAGCTAGAGCAAAACGATCAGACAATATGCCAACGAGCGTATCAACGGCTTCTCTAAACATATTAGAGTCCCTCATAAGAGCGATACGGATGTATTTCTTTCCTTGATCTGGATGTGTCCAGTAGAAATACGTTCCTGGTAAAACAAAAACACCTTTTTCTTTTAGTGTTTCCCACAATTCTTCTGCATTAACATCATTAACAATCTCAAGCCACTCGACGCTTACTCGTGAAGAAGGGTCGCTAGGTTTTAAAATGCTGTTAGTCAGCTTATCCTGCAAATAGTTTCGATTTGAGCTAACAATACTTGTTACTGTCCGCTCAATACTATATTCCTGAGAGTTTCTAATATATTCGCTAAGTATTTCAAGAGTGAAAGGAGAAATGTTTAGAAGTAGTTCGTTGTGTATACGGAAAACATCCTCGAAAAGACGAGAACTACAGCTAATAATAGATGCCTTGAGGTCTAAAGTAGGCCATGTTTTGCCTGTATCTTCAATGAAGATAAAATCAATACCGGCTTCTATTGCTAGAGCATACTGATCCCAATCTGAAAGTTCATCAAAAAAGCGAAAACAAAAATCAACAATTAATAGTGTATGTGTTTGAGCGCAAAAATTGACTAAAGCCTTAAAGCTTTCCTTATTAAGTGTCTTACCCGTTGGGTTGTTAGGAACAACAATAAAGATTGCGCTTACATCCAAATCTGATATATGCTTACAACTTGGAGTTGGAAAGATGTAATCTTCCTCAATAGCCACTAAATCTATGTCTGAGCGACGAAGCATGTCGGCAAGATTATCAAAGGTTGGCTCGATTAAGGCCGTTCTTCTGTATCCTTTTTGTTTTAGCAAATGTGCCACCATCTGTATAGCACTAGATGCAGAGTAACAAAGTAAAGAGTTATTCATATCTAGTGCTGCGAACTGACCAGCTAGCTTATAGAAGTTATTACAAAACTTCTTTTCAATTAGCTCTTGCGAAGTTGCCTGTGCTCGTTCAAAAATTTCAGTAAGTTTTCCAATTATCTCACCTTGACTATTGGTTTGTGATTGATGGGCATGACCATCAGCAAGATTAAAAATGCGATTTAAAGCAACTTGCTCATACTGTGTTAGATTTTCTTTCATCTCATCAACTTCTTCCAAGATTTATTCTACTGAATTTGTCATTGTAGTAAAATATCTGTCAAAGATATTATATTTGTTACTCTCTTGTAGTTAAAGCCTGTACTTTAATTTTGAATATCCTACAATTAATGAGTTGTTTCTAAAAAGTTACTACATTACTCGTTTATTCTAAAACTTTCTTTCTAAAATGTCTACAGAACAAGAAAAATTGCTATACATATGTCATTTCATTGTTCAATCAAATTCGTGATCGTCAATAGTTTTTGTTCTAATATCATTCTCAACATTCTCCCAAGCATTTAAAAAAACTTCAACTAATTCACGTTGCGGATCATAGATAATAATCTCACCTTTGAGGTAGCTTTCCAAATGAGTCCCAACTTGCTTCACGCCAACTAAGTGTAAGATAAGATATACTTTATCTATTACGACGAAGGTAAAAGGATAAACTATACCTGTTTTTTGAAGATAAACACGATGGTCATTTTGCTGACGAGCTACGATCATATCTTGACAATGCCTCAAAAAAACACTGTCATTAGTATCTTTCAATGTCATATTATTTGGATTTAATTGACATATTCGTTTATAAACAAATGATGTGTGCCTGAGAGCATGATGTTTGACGCGCTCCATGAGAGATTTATAATGTTCAATACGCAAGTCTTGTTCGAGAGCATAATCATATCTTGGCATCGAACTATCATTAAAATCTAGTATGAGTATCTCTTCATTAGCGTTACTTATCAGCTCTCTTACTTTGTCAACAGCAGTTTCTCCTTGATTTTGCTTGTTAAGTAAATTAGTTTCTTGATATTGAACACGTAATCCGAGACGACGTTCAAGACGATCTAATACTTTAAGTACTTCTCCTTCTTCTTGTTCTTCATGCGATAAGTGGTAGCTAACGTAAGCAAGAACAATAATCAATCCAAGAAAAAATACTGTAACCACTAAATCCGTATTGTTTGTGAATCCTCCTTTTACATAATTGTCTATAACCGCACCAACAACAGCACCTATAATGCCGATAGTAACACCGCCCGCTGCTTGTAATATCCAGCCACTCTTTCTCTTACTTTTATTTGTATTTGGGGAAGAAGGATTTGGCATAAATTCTTGAAGCTGTCTTGTATTCATTTGGTGAACCTCCTTCAATTCATTGACGCGTTTTTAGTAAAATCCTTTATTTCGTATAATTAATATACGTTGAAAAGTGAGTAAAAGTATATATTTCGCCTAAAATGACTGCTATCTCATCTGATAATTCCGTGCCTATTCCTTCTTTGGTAGACGTAAGTGCTTGAGTAACCTCAAATCACAGTGCATACTAAACCTCATAATTAATGAGGTGCTGCATGTTTTAAAAAAGTTATTGAAGATGTGTAGCCAAATTGTAGACTCAATTAAAAGCTATATTGATGTACATGTAGTAAGAATAAGCTTTCAGCAACATCTTTCGTGAAAAGTGCCGTGAAATGCGTCACAGAGCTATGCTAATCAGTTCCTCCCCACCTCATTGACATACATTCTCTTTCTCCGTATACTTTTTCGACCATAGACATGAAACATGAGCAGCAACTGCAAACAGCAATTCACATTGATAGCTTTCAGGTAGATATCAGTACAACGGCAGAAGGACATCTCGCCCTCGACATTACCAGTACGAACGCACCAACAGAACATATTCTCTTTACGGCTCCCCCAACCTTAGAACATGTTGTGTTCAGGCAACAGCAAAAAGAACACAGGGAAGGAGAAATACTGGCACTCCCTCCTCCAGCGATACCAGAACAGCAACCAGCATCTTCGCACAACGAGAAAGAAAATGAGCGTCTCAAAATCACAGGCACGGTCAAAACGATTCATGGGTTGGCACAAACACCAAAGAAAAAAGAAACGGTCTTTCGCTTTACCGTTGAGGATAGCAACAACAACGTTGAGCGTCGTATTGCGGCATTCGGGATGATTGCAACCATACTCGCTGATCCTGCAACACACCTTACCAGTGGAGAAGCAATCAGTATGATTGCCTGGAAACATCTCAATACTGTTCATATCAAAAATGAGCCACAAGAAATTACCGAATGGTATCCCTCGCTCGTCAAATATCGAGGGCAAACAATACAAAATAAGGCGAAAAAATAACACTGCGAAGCACTCCCTTCTTCCACACTGTGTGTTATCTACTCCATTGAAAGTACTCCTCCTCTCTGAAAGACTCCTGGCGGGCGAACACAAAAACACTTCTGCACCACAAGGGGGAAGGTGGCAGGGGAAGACAGCCAGCAAGAACAATCGTCAGGGTAGGGGGTCGGCGGCACCACTGGCACCAAACAGTTTGGGGA
>CAXUGH010000003.1:13693-36312 GCA_964250365.1 uncultured Ktedonobacteraceae bacterium | reverse complement strand
TTTTGCTTGGCGGCCCCCCCCCCCTACCCTCTCCCGCCCGCTTCAAAAAAACGTGCTCAAGCACGCTCCGTACTCATTTTTTACAAGAGATGTCGTGATGAGAAAAAGACGAAGTGAACAAAAATATTTCTAGTTGCAGTACGTCTAGCATAGCGTCTAGGTGTTTCTGTATCGTTGTATCCTAAAAGTACTCGTACACATCTGTTCATCAAACACAACGAATTATCGTGTGATATCTGGTTACTTCGTCTTTTATTTCGACTGACCCGATTTTAGGCACGAAAATACACCCCTACAGAATATGTAAGGGTCTTCCCCCTCCCTAAGCTATTCTCCTGTTGCTTGAGCCGTATTCATAATGCTTACCTATCCGTTGCTTCGCAACGAAAAATATTTTCTCTATTGCGAAACAACTTATCACCTATCCGGTGAGGTTACTCAGGTCTTTGCTCTTAGTCCAACTGTCGTGATGTTGGTTCCCTATCTGCCGAAAGATATTGCTTACGCAATAGACAGATCGTTGCACTGATGTATCCGTATCGAAGTTTCCAGGCCAGCTAGTCCGTTCATTACCCACGAAACCACAGTTACCTGTGGGGACGGCGGTTGCTGTATCTCGTGGCGATAGGGAAAAGAGGGGTGTGAGTCAGTACGGAGGTGATTGATATGGTTGAGCAAGGCATAAAAAATCTCTTCGGTCTTGACCTCTGCAAAGAGATTTGCTACGCTTTTCTTGTTCAAGGAATAAAGCGGTTTCAAGTGATCTCTCAAAGATTATTTGTGACCGTTTTTTTGTGTTTCTGTTAGGAATCTTTCTTTATAGTAAACAGGTTGATTAGATTGCTGTCAAGGGCTAATTTGCTTCTTTGCTAGCATGGTGGTTTGCTGGTTTGTCAGCTTGTTTCTTCGCTGGTTTGTGCGTTTGCTGATTTGCTGATTTATTTCTAAACTTCCTTGCTGGTTTGCTTCTTTGCTGGTTTGCTAGCAAATTATTCTTGTGTTCGTTCGAGGTAGTGATCGACAGCATCTTGGAGGATTTCATAGTCTTTTCGATCTGTTTCAAAGGCGATACGCTTTAAGGCTTTGATACTGTCTTCTGTTAAATAACTGCCAAACTTCCTTACTGGTTTGCTGGCTTGCTGGTTTACTACTTTACTGGTTTGCTTCTTTGCTTCTAAACTTCCTTGCTGGTTTGTCAGTTTGCTGGTTTGCTGGCTTGCTGGTTTGCTAGCAGGTTGATTATTCGATGATTGACTTTCTTGCTCCTGCTGGGGAGGGACTAGTGAGGGTTTCTTCGTTAGTTGTGTTAATGCGTCAAATCGTCCTGCCATAGCGTTAATTATTTCCATCTGGTAATAAAAATTGCTTCTCCTTCATCACGTCATACAAGCTCTCATTGTTTTTACCAACAACAAGGTAGGGAAGAAAGACTTCTTCAAATTTGGCCTGTTCAAGATTGATGAGGGTGATTTGTGCTTCGAGCCAGGATTTACAAATACGCCACGCAATACGTTGTGCTTCCGCATGCCATTGGGTGCCATACCGTTGATGATAGTGCTTAGGTGCCTGTGCGTGAAGTGAAGCATAGACGTTCTCTGGTTTTGCTGGTAGACGAAAAGGAAGTTCTTTCTGTGCTACGACGATCTTGAAAAAGATATCCTTTATCTTCCCTGACTCGTCATATTCGAGTGCAATGCCTCGTGCGCCGTTCTCGACAAGCAATATTTGTATCTCTGCTATGGTTCGTTCAACGGGAACTTCTGTAGTATAGTTTTTCAGGAGTTTCTTCATAGGCGTAAATTCTGCCCTTTGGCAATTTCCTCAACCTGGGTTGCGGTGCCTTGTTTTTTCCCCTGTACAACCAGTTCAATGAGCAACTCAAAACAGACTTTAATGGCGTCTCTGGGCAAGCCTTTCGTGTACGTGTAGAGCGTTTTAAATGCCTCATTCGTATCCTCAAAGAGGTCTTCACGATATCCAGCAACAGTCAGCCGAAACGAGATCATGTCTTGCAGATCAGTAAGAGACATGGCGTTCATCGCAATAGGGTACATACGTGAGGCTAATTCGCGGTAGTGGATGATTTTTGTGCCTAATTCCTCCTGACCGACCAACACAATTTGTAACAGCTTGGTCGTGTTGGTTTCAAAGTTTAAGAGGTAGTGAATCAGTTTCAGCGTGTCCTTATTCATGTACTGCGCTTCGTCAATCAACAGGACGGGGACTTTCTCCTCTTGATACTGCTGTATAAGAAAGGCTTCAAAGTTTGCTAGAGAAGCGGTATAGGAACGTTCTGTTTTCACGTCAAAGGTTTCGAGGATCAGGCGTAAAAAAGCATTGCTGCTTTTGAGGTTAGGAGAAATCAGGAGTTTCACATTGTACCGCTCGTCCATGCTTAATTTTTCTTGCAACCGACGAACCAGGGAAGTTTTGCCGCTGCCAATGGGGCCGTACATATAAATGGGACCAATGCGATCACGAGCCATAAACTCGCATTTTGCTAATGCTTCTTTGACTTGCGAAGAGAAGTAGAGGAACCTGGGGTCAGGGTTACTGATAAACGGATGTTCGTTGAGATCAAAGTATTGAATGATTGCTTCTATGTCCATACAGGTAGATCAATAACATAGTATGGACATAATCACAGCAATTTGTCAAGATGTATTCAAAGTTCATGGCACTTTTGCAACGTGAAGAGAAAGTTCATGACAGTTGGCTAGGGGATATCCTAAAACAATGAAAATGCCTGATGGCAAAGAGAATAAGAGTCGTTCGATGAACAGTGAGCGTTATTCGTTTGCCAACAGGCAAATAGGAAATTTGAGCAAAGATACGGGAACATCTCTACATAATCGCCATGCAGGTAGGGCAGTACCATAGACTATGCTTTTGTTACTTCTCTTGCTCTTTCACTATAGCAAATAAGTATGCTTATCATCAGTAAAATAGGGTAAGAAAATGAGTAGAGAACACTGGGGTAACTTCGTTCTGCGGTCTACTACTTTGCAGGTACATTTAAATAACCAGCACGTATCAGTTCTGCAAGACGGTCCATAGCTTCTTTACATGCTTCAACTATCTTTCTGTAATGCTGCTTCAGGTCTTCATCGGGTGCGCTCCTCCCTGCATGAGCAGCAATTGTTGACCGTAAACCGTAGAGCGTTTGTAGGGGTTGAGTAACTCTCTGAATATCCTCAGCATCTAGCTTTTTTACTTCTAGGCACTTTTTTAAGAGCTTAATGCTCCCTAAGTCAGGATCGTCACATTTAAGGTACTTCGCAATCTTCCGTAGCTCATGTTTGCTAAGCCCATCTCCCAATACCTTTGCAAGTTCTAAAATTTGATCTTCCCATTCTTTTGCTGAATCGGTGAGGACATAGGTCAATTTTGCAAGCTGCTTTTCTGTTGGATGTCTCAAAATCGCAACTTTTGTATCATAATAGTCGGCATCAGGAAATTTTTTCAGTACTTCCTTCAACTCCTCTAAAGGCTCATTCGGTACATCCCAACTTCCCAGGAAATCTCTTTTGATAACGCGGTCTGCAACGCCCGTCTTCGGCTCCTCGTTAAAAGACTGCCAATATAGTTGTTCACTAGAGGGAAGATGGCTCAGGTCAATAAGATAAACCTGAACTTGTCCAGCATCGTTCATCCTATATCTTAATGACCAAGCAGAGCGACAAGAGATGTGGTTTGCGCTAATTTCATATTTATCATGGTCTTGCTTATATCGTAGTGTAACTTCTGGCCTAAAAAATGCTGGACTAATACCATATGGTAAATCAGACTCAACAAAGTAGTTACCCAGTTTATCAGGGTTACAGGAACACTTCCGCACTTTCTCGTGCTTCCAGTCAAGAGCAATAAAACTGGCATACGTTTTTTTCTTCCTATTTTCTCCTGTAAGCTCATTCGCAATCTGTTTATCGGATTGTTGGCGTTTGATAACGTGAACACCACGTAAATAGCCTGCTTCTTTTATTCCCTCTTCGCTGATGTTGTGAAAGCGTCGTGCATATACTTGATTACATTTATCTTGGTAATTCGCTTCTTTCTGCTTGTCTTGCCACCCATTGAAAGAGCTGCTCCAACGGGTTATATCAAACAGTTGAATGAGCGTTGTATCTGTGAGGAACATATAGAATTCTAGGGAGCTTCGCTTGATGGTACAGAGCGTACCTTCCTCTTCTTTGAAGGTAACTATATCAATGAGATCACCTGTTTGTTCATTAACAGCACAATACGCACTACGCTGATCAACTTTATGGATGTCAAGTACCTGAGTAAGACGCTGGTTTAACTCCAAATATGCATTACTATCGTGTAGGCTACGTACAAAAACTATGGCTTCACCCTCATCTAAAATAGAACTACTGGTATGCTCAAGTGGAGGCGAAAGCGATATATCATACTGCTTCATACGTGGATCATATCCATAACTGTATCCCCAGCCTGAACTTACGGACATATTCCACTTCATGAGATTTGGAATGTAGTTGCCTCTCAACTTTTGTCGAGGCACAAGGACTGAGTATAAGCAGTAATGCCCTTTATTTATGTAAACAGGAATATCGTCGATAGAAGAATGTACCAGGAACTCAAGATCATCACTGAAATCAATCCATCTTTCATATGCAGATGATTGTATTTCAGGAATAGTTTGTTTATCTTGTAAATAGGTGTAAATTTGTGAGAAGTTCATTCATTCACCACTAATGCTACACGTTGTACTGATTTTTAGAATTTGTGTTACTCTAGCTTGTTCGATGAAAGAATGCAAATTATAGAACAAATGGGCTAGTTATTGACCGATTTCGTAAGGATTACCCTATAAAAAGAGCAAAAGTTGGGTGAGTATAGCAAAAGAGGGAAGAGAAGTCAAACTATGAGACCTTAGAGAGACGGTGGGGAATTTTCTGAACGTTCAGATCAACAAGGTGTATATGAAGCTGCGGCACTCGTGAAAAATCGTGATCGGTGGTAACAATGGTAAGATTTCGTTCTAATGCAGTTGCAGCAATGAGTGTGTCAATGTCACCAATAAGTCCTTTGCCATAGGGAGGTCGTAGTTGACGACGAAGCTGGGCATAGCGTTCAAGAATAGAATACGTAAGAAAATAGGGGTAGACTGAACGAAGCAAGGTGCGTAGTTGCGAGTAACGTTCTGTAAAGTGGGGAAGACTATGCAAGTATTCAACAACTTCTCCATAGACAACAATACTCGTTGAAACTTCTTTTGCTGCAATCAAGGGAAAAACAACATGATGAGCTGCTGGTTTATTTAAGAGGTAAGCCGCAAGCATGTTGGTATCAAGCAAGTACTTTCTCATACATCAAGCTCAATCGGTGGAGTGGGAGGTGAGTCATGACGAATACGGTCAAGTGCTTGTAGCATCTTGTCAGCATCAAGATCACGCCATGCTCCTGCTAGATTAAGTGCTTTTTGCGTTGCATCATCAGAAACGGCTTGATCGGCAATGTCTTCTTCGGAAAAATACCGTATTACTTCCTGTCCATTTTCCTCAAACGGAATACCAATAAGAGGTTGCTGTGCTGTATGCGTAACTGCTGCGTAGTGTGCCATAGCAGAGCTATTATAGCACAATATTGTTTGATTGCGAGCGTGAACCTACCTGATGGCAAAAATAAAAAGTGACCACAACGTTTCTGGTTCTTCGTACCTGCCATCAGGCAAGTAGGTAGGTTTGAGCAAAGAGATACCAAACACTTCCACATACTTGCCTGTAGAAATGTTCAATTCTCGGTATGTTGCCACGATAGAGTATACTAAATACTACTATAATTATTGCCTCGTTAAGTGGACTAGTTAGGGACGGCCTAATGGTGCTGGAAGTTGTTTTTAGCTACTCGCATAAGGATGAAGAATTCCTAAAAAACCTCAAGAATCATTTAACTCCTTTACAGAGAGAAGGATTGATTGAACATTTCTGGCATGATCGTAATATCAGCGCGGGAGCAGAGTGGGAAAAAGAGATTGATAAGCATCTAAATACTGCTAATATTATTCTTCTCCTTGTCAGTTCGGATTTTATGGCCTCTGATTACGCCTATGGGATTGAAATGAAACGAGCAATAGAACGTCATGAAAAAGGGGAGGCGCGAGTTATTCCTGTTATTATTCGTCATGTTTCCTGGAAGAATTCGATAATTGGAAAGTTACAAGCAGTACCTACTGATGGAAAGCCAGTAAAAAGCTGGCTGGACCAAGACGAGGCTTTTTATAATGTAGCTGAGTATGTCCGTAAAGTCACTAACGAACTCATTCAGCAGCAAGCTGTACCTTCACAAGCAGGGAGAAATTTAGAGTCAAAAAATGACCAAAAAGTATTTGCTATAAATAAAGCTTCTAACAATAGAACATCTGTTAGCAAGGATGAGCATATGCATCGTGTTAGGCTCGTAGAGAGACTAAACGATGCAGTAGAAGTATTATATGAAACCATTCGTGAAGATAAACGTTTTCATATGGGCATTTTCTTACATCAATCAGTCAATATAAATGCTGACGAAGAAACGCTTACTAGGATCATTGAGGACGTAGAGAACTACACCCTGTTACGAAAGACAAAGGCAGAACCATAGTAGTTGTGATAACCACATTTTGTGTTATATCGTTAACAATCAGAATGATTTCCAACCTCAAAACCTAAACTAGCCTACAACTCAAAAGTTGAGATATGAAGCGTATGACATCACAGGTAGGGATATTGATAAGGGAAGAAAAGTTGACACATCCATCCTCTTATCTACTACTTTTCCTCTGTTATTCAACAACCTATATTCTTGTACGACATTACCCCTGAATCGAAAAGGAGGTTCAAGTAAAATAGCACCATTATTTTTTTCTTAGTCTGCCAAGTTCTTCTCAAAAGGGAGAAAAGAGGATATGTTTTCGCATACAGTTGCAGCACTCGAAAAATTCGACAATCAACATGATTTTGAACGAATGGCTGCTGACATATTAAATGCTTTAGGTTATAAAAATGTTGTGCTAATTGCTCCACGAGGTGGCAGCGATGGCGGTATGGACATAACTTTTACTTTCAACGATGGGAAAAAGGGCCTAGCGTGCGTGACACTTCGGAAAGATATAGATGCGAAGCTCAAAGAAGATTTTTCCAAACGGAGTGCTGGTGAATTTGGCATCTATATCCTTTTTTGTACTGCATACCTTACTGCTTCGCAAAAATCACAATTCACGCAGCACTGTCTGAATATACTTCAAGCAGAATTTATACCTCACGATATAGAAGTTTTACGTAGTTTATTAGATAGCACATTACAGCAGGTTCGAGAAAAGTATTTACAAATCAAATCTGAGTCAAAAGAAATAACTACTGAAAGAAGATTAGGAAGAGGAGAAACAGCCCATGAGGTCTCGGACTCCAATAAAATCAGGACATCAAATCGTAAAGAGCGGTTGTATCTAATTGAAAAGCTATTTTTAAAACAGCATCAAAGATTACGTACCTCTGAGATAGCAAGAAAATTGAATGTTAGTGATGATACTGTTCTACGCGATCTCAATCTCTTACTTTTAACAGGCAAACTTCCTCTAATAAAAGAAGGGCATTATTGGAAATTAGTTCAAGGGCCGGTTAACATATTCCTTGATAAAGAATATGTCTCTGTGGAAGCTGTGAAGCACTATGATTATGATGTTGCTCTCTCATATGCTAGCGAAGATCGTGGTTATGCGGATACGCTTGCTACTAGTTTGCAGCGAGAAGGAGCCAAAGTTTTTTACGATAAATACGAGAAAGCAATGCTTTGGGGTCAGGATCTTTATACTTATCTATCTGATATATACCAAAATAAAGCACGCTACTGCGTCATATTTATCTCACAGCACTATGCAACAAAGTTGTGGACAACTCATGAACGCAAAGCAGCTCAAGCTCGCGCATTCGGAGAGCAACAGGCATATATTCTCCCCATCCGCCTCGATGAAACCGAAGTTCCTGGTATATTGCCAACGATAGCCTATCTTTCTTGGTATCAAGAGACAGTTGAAAATATTGTGCATATTATTCTGGAAAAACTGGAAGATGCTCCTCGAATGTCTAAGCAGCAGTGGATTGACGAGAGCCATAGGTTGTATGACAAGGGGTACCATGAAAGAGCATTGATTGCAAGTGAACGATCCGTGCATATGGACCCCTATGACTCCGGTGTTCACTATGATCATGGATGGATGCTTGAGAAACTCAGACACTACGAGGAAGCTCTCGCTGAGTTTGAACGAGCTATTAAGCTTTACAGTGACGATGATCATTATTATATTTATGATGTTTATTGCAGTAAAGGCGATGTACTTGCAAGACTTGAACGTCATGAAGAAGCTCTAGCTATATATGAATTGGCGATCCAACTTGAAAACGACGATAGCTATCGCGTTGACAACAGTCGCGCTCTGTGCAGCAAAGGAGATGCACTATGTAATCTTGAGTGCTACGAGGAAGCCTTTGCCATCTATGAGCGAATTATTCAGCCTGAAGAAGGAAGTAAGTATCGTCATGGGTACTACTTGTGTGAAGCTTGGTGTGGCAAAGGAAATGTCTTTTCCGGTCTTAAACGCTACAAAGAAGCACTCCCACTCTATGAAAAAGCAATTCAAGTAGACCCTAAAAATGTGTATGGTTACAATCTCAAGGGACGAACACTTCATAATCTTGAACGTAATCAGGAGGCTCTTACCGTTTTTGATAAAGCTATTGCACTTGAACCAAAACACCCATATGCATATCAATTCAAGGCATATGTCTTATATTGCCTTAAACAGTATGAAGAAGCTCTGCATATCTGCGAACAGGCTATAGAGCTAGAGCCAGAAGATGCTACTACTTACAACAATAAGGGTGATATCTTAGAAGCACTTGAACGCCATGAAGAAGCAGAGCAAGCTTATGAAATAGCGCGGCGATATGAATGATACTGAAAAAAACTAACCTGTTAGATGCTGCTCAAGCACTAGCATATCTACCGTCAGATTGGAGATTTTAAGCTCAAGCAAATGTGAGTTCATTTAGCCTAGATAACCAAGGGCATTCGCCCTGAGTTATTCTTTAGTTATACACAATATTTTGTTTCGCATAGTGTTTTTCTTCGATGTTTTATCTGTTGAAAGATTGTCGGAGCATCAGCTCAGAGACATTTGATCGTTGATGTTACCTTGTCCTTGTTCCCTACTCATCTGCCATATATCTTCTGGTTTAGCCATTTTGTTTGAACCATCCATACGTACATAATATTGAGGTTTATTCTTATTGACCATCAAAGCACATGGTTTGATAGTTCCCTCTCTCACGCGGATAACGAGTATCTGCTTGCCTTCTTGTTCTTGTGGGATGACTTCAAAATAGGGAACGGGTGAAACATTACCGTCAATCTTTCTCACAACAGTATCTTTTGTATCGTTGGGGCCTAATCCTAGCACTTGCCCATCATTAGCTACACCTAGCAGGATTGTACCGCCTTTGGTATTTGCAAAGGCGACAACGGACTGTAATAATCGGGCTTTATCTTTATTTTCGCTCTCATCAAGCCCAGACTTGAATTCGAGAGTCATATTCTCGCCTTGATTGGCAATCATGTTCGCAATTTCTTCTTGCAAGGTGGAATACTCGTTCCTAGCTATAGGAGCTATGATATTGACATCTTTGGGTATACCAAACTGGGGGTATGATAAGTTTATATCTCGCCTGTCGAACCAAATTCCTGTGTATATCAAGGCTAGAGAAATTATTGTGGGCTGGCCTTGTAGTTGGAATACAATTTCACTCTCAACTTGTTTGCTCTCAACTTGTGGGTATGAGGTATATAGGTGGATAGTAGATTGTGCCAGGAGTTTACCTTCACATTTGCACCGAATGGTAGACGTTTCTTCCTCAATATCAATGCCATGAAAGAATGCTCGGTCATCTTCAATTGAGATTTCTATATCTGGAAGAGAATCATTTGAACTCTGTAGAGCTTTTTCATATAGATACCAAGCTTCTCCATCTATTGGTTTAGGAAAATAGTAAGTCCCTTCTGTTGCGATAAGGGGTTCCTGCGTTTCTTGTAGAGAGGGTTGCAAATTTCCGTCAAAGTTCCATGAAGGTAATGCATAATCTCCTAATCCCCAGTGTGAGTTGCCCTGAGAATGATTTCTCAGATAGACATGAGCAACCTCACAAAATATTTCCCACTCTCTAAACGTAATTTTTTTAAGTGTCTCTTCGTAAGAGGGACTCAGTGCATCTTCTCGTGTTAAATCTTTCTGTAACGTTAAGCTATGAATGAACTCTAGGAAATCCAGTGAACTCATTTTTTCTCGGACAAAGAGATAGGAAGGAAAAGATATTTGTTCTGGGACAGAGGGTTCCGAGTGAAAGAGGACTGCTCGCATACGCCTTAAAAACCACTTTTCCTCATTTCTAATGCAGATGAGACGAACATCAAGAGTTTGTGTCTCACCTTCTAATAGAGTTGATAGTTGTTCTTTCCAGTCCATGACAACACCGACTTTCTATTCATTTATGTAATTAACCAAATACTTGATTATACTATATACTTGGCTTTCTCTATAAGCGAAAGTTATGAAAATGTCTTTAGAAACCTACGCCCAGCTTCTGTGATTTCCCATATCCCTCGTGCGGAATTTGATTTCAAAAGACCTTTTCTCACCATTGTATTGCGGGCAAACTGAGCTGTATTGCGCCAGCGAATACCAACAATAATTGCAAGTGTAGCGATGACAAAACAGAATACATCAGCACTCTTAAATGGGATAGTGCCGTCCATGAAAGAAAACGCAATAAGGATAGCGACGATTGTTCCAATAGCAGCCCCTGCAATAACACTAAGCAATGTTTTTTTCATTGGTTTACCTTTTCATCCAATAAAGGAGGATCCGCACGCTCTGGAAATGAGCAAAACACGTTATCCTATCTCCATTCTGTACGATGGAGAATTGCTAACGTGATGTTCAATTATGGCTCCTAAATTCATATACTTTTTTATGAGATGTTGTGAGCAAAGCTCAGTCTATTTACCACATCAAATGCGCTGAAAAATCAAAAAGAGTTATCGTGGTAGAAATGCACTCCTTGTCTTGTGTCGCGTAACATCACGGAAAATTGACAATTATTGGATCAAAAGAAACTCCTCCTGAAGTAATGCCATCAATAAATTGGCTATCTAAAGTATAAGGCATGCCAATATAAGGCACAAACGAGAAAGTGACAACTATTTGCTGGCTATCACCCGCATTCATTAGCGGCAAGTTATTAGTTACTCCTGGTCCTGTTGGATTATACGTCGGGTTTCCTGGTGAAGGATCGCTTTTCTGATTTCCTTCTTGAAGACGAAACTTTTGAAAGAAACTTGCGTCAACACTTTGTTGACTAGTGTTTTTAAGAGTAAGGGACCAAAGCATCCTGTTCTGCTGAGGCTCTATAACGATCTGTGTAATAGTGACGAGTACAGGATCAGAGCAATTACATTGCAATCTTATTTGTTCGGCAAGCGTTGTAGGGCCGTGCAGTACCGGAGAAGATGTCGGAGTCAAGGCAGATTGAGTGGGTGTCGGGGTTGGTGTATCGGTAGGTGTGTTTGTAGGTGGCAAAGCTTTACCTTTAAACGGATTTGTTGGTGGATGAGGAGTAATGTCAGTTGAAGTCACAAAGAAAATGCCTGAAGCTATTACAACTACAAGTGTTGAAAGGATAATAGCAAACCTCTTTTTGTCTAATTTGTTCTTTTCCAATAACGCGGCTACTGTGCCAGCGATACCCACTAAACTTGCAACAATACCAACATAGGTGTTAAAACTATTCATTACGTAACCTCCACTACGATTAAGTCAATAGCTTCCGATGCCAGTTTGAAAGAGGGCGTGGCTTATTTCCAGTTTTACTTTTTTCTTTATAGATTGCTCCTTGTGAGGTAAAGGGTCTATCAGTTGTAGGTAGTATACCATAGAGTATCTCAATAAACACTAAACGTTGGAAAAATCTACTGTGTTTATTCATATACTAAGGAAATAAAGCTGCTACAGTAAATTATTGGAATTTGTACTTTTTGAGTACTACAAAGATGAATTTTGATAATAGCCTTAGAGCTATATAGTTTCGCAGAGTCCAAGATTTTCTCCCCCTCCATTCGTAAAAAAGGAACAATCTTACTAGGGCTGTGCGAGAGAACGTATGGACTCTGCGAAATAGGGGTGGTATACTCGTGTGGTATGACTGAGCAATTGCCACTCTTCCATCGGAAAAACTTTCCTGCAACGAGAACACAGGGGGTATCTATCACTCCTCCCTCTGCTACCAGTTCCGTGCTTTCCTTCCTTCCAGCCTATTATGCCTATTTGCAATCACAAGGCTATTCTCCCTACACGCCTGCTGACTTCTGTGGCGACGTGAAAAAGTTTGGGTTGTTCTTGCAGCATAAAGCAGTGAGCGAAATAGATACCATCAATGTACGTGATTGGCTGCGAGTGCTGCGAGCCGTTGAACACATGACAGAGAAAACAATTAGTCGGAAACTCTCAGCCCTCAATAACTTTTTTCTGTGGTTAGTCTCGGAAAAGATACTCGACCATAATCCTGCTGCTCCCATTCCCAATAATAAAGTGACCTCATCACTTCCTGATATTTTGTTTGATACGGAATGTACTCGACTGTTGGAAGTCGCACGAAGTGATGTGAGAACGTATTTGCTCGTGTTGCTCCTGCTGGAAACAGGGATCAAAACAGAAGAAGTCATGCATCTACAGCTTGCTCATATTGACGTGTCCAACAAGTACGCCCCGGAAGTATGGATTAAACATACTGGCAAGAAAGTGAAGAAAGACAGAAAGCTAAAGTTACCTGCTGAAGTTGTGCCTGTTCTGATCGAGTATACGACAACGTACAAGATCACAGATCAACTCTTCCCCTCTACACAACGCTTACTGCAATATCTTATCAAGACAACTGCAGAACGTGCAGAGATCAAAAAACACGTCTCAGCGCAACTCCTCCGTGATACGTGTGCGGTTCGCCTCCTTAAACGGGGTGAGCCAATAGAGACGGTGTTACTGAAGCTTGGCTTTAGCGAAACAACCTGGGAAGATGCAAAAGAAAAATATCTGCGGTTGATCAGTCGAGCGTTATAATAGCTTTCCTCTCCCATCTCTACAATACAGTGATTGTTGGGCTGAAGCTATAATTTGAAGAAGAAAACAGGGGCAACAAGCTGTGAAAATCGTGCTATACTGCACATACATATGACGAGGAAAGCCGTTAGGAAAGTAGTGTTAGCCTCAACCGCAGATTTTTTTAATGGCATGGCAACTGCTTGGGCATTTGCAGCCTATGACTCACTTATTCACCTTGTATGGATGGACTTGTTAAGTTCTTTCATACTTGCTATACTTTCGTTAAGTGCTTGTATGAGCATTCGATTGAAACTCACCTATGATAAACGTACATGACCTTATTAGTGGCGGCTTGATTGGCGTCCCTCTCACGATCATTGCTTTTGTGCTTCTCTATGTTGTATTTCTTCGTGACACCGAGAAACCACGCAAATCAAAATAACCATCACTTTTCCTTTTTTGAGCCTAAACGATACCCTGCAATAGTTCAATACAGTGGGTAAAACTGTACAAACAGGGAAAATACGCCATGAAGACAGGTATTTCGTCTTAATGTAACGATATAGCGTTGCTCTTGAAATGCTAAGGATTCTGATAACATTCTATTTTTCGCAGTGCCTTTGGGCGGAACCACCGATAGTACGATACTAGTGGCAAACGTTGTTTTTTGTCCGTCTGCTACTGGAAGGCCATAACTATCCGCAGACAATTTATGAATATATAGCCTATTCGGTTGGTTTTCTGTGCATTTGTAATATATGGCACAGGAGTCTGTTATAATACTAAAAATTTCCAGTGGACTTATAAGATACAGCAAGGAATGTGGTATGGGGCTTGCAGACTGGTTTAAAGATTTTTGCTCTAACATTCAGGTTCAAGATGGCGGCACAATTTCAAAGCGTTATAAGCGTATCACAAGGCAGTTGAATA
Source organism: uncultured Ktedonobacteraceae bacterium (assembly GCA_964250365.1). Classification (GTDB taxonomy): domain Bacteria; phylum Chloroflexota; class Ktedonobacteria; order Ktedonobacterales; family Ktedonobacteraceae; genus JBBQVS01. Next base: position 22,238 of record CAXUGH010000003.1, on the reverse strand, counting down.
CAGATTTTTGGGATACGGCTTCTGAGACATCACATAATCTCTATGTTGGCTCATATGGAAGAAACACCGCAATTAAAGGCTTCAGCGACCTCGATATGATTTTTGAGTTACCCGCTTCCATGTATACGACTTACGATAGCTATTCTGGTAATGGTCAATCAGTTCTTTTACAGCGCGTGCGCTTGTCTGTAATGAACACTTATCCTACTTCCAGCATTGGTGGGGATGGTCAAGTCGTTGTAGTAAACTTCGACGATGGAATTACCTTTGAAATACTTCCCGTCTTTGTGAATAGAGGAGGATGTTACACATATCCAGACACAAATAATGGTGGAGTTTGGAAGACCACCGATCCAAGGGCGGAGATAGAAGCATTCAGAAATAGAAATATCGCTTGCAATAATAACCTTGTTCCGTTAGGTCGTATGACAAGGGTTTGGCGAAATAAATGGCAAGTTCCAATGAGTGGATTCCTTATTGATACGCTGGCTTACCAATTCTTTGAAAGCTATGAACATCGCGGTAAATCCTATTTGTATTACGATTACATATGCCGGGACTTCTTTAAGTGGATGGCTCAACAAAGCTCTGAGCAAGAGTATTGGAAAGCTCCTGGTAGTGGTCAGCATGTCCACAAAAAAGGATTGTTTCAATATAAAGCAAAGCAATGTTACAATATTGCGCTAGAAGCAATAGCTCACGAAACAGCTACTACAAAAAGAGAATGGTCTGCAAAACAAAAATGGAGAGAAATATTTGGCACTGACTTCCCCCAGTAACAAAGATAGCGAAGCATGGCATGTTTTAGAAGGGCAACTACGAGAGTGTTATGGACGTGTCGTCTATTCTCATAAAACTCATGAGAAATGTGCTGACATATTACATAGTAGACTATCAACAATCAAGTTATGGCAAATAATACTGTCAGCCTTGACTACTTGCGGATTTATTTCAACTTTTTTTGGTTCTGGGAATGTAGGTGCTGCGATAGGTGTAGTTCTTTCGACAACTCTCCTTATCTTGAATGCATACACAAAGAACTACGATCTTGGTGAGCTTACGCAGAAACATAAGCAAGCTGCAAACGATATATGGCTTATACGTGAGAGATACTTATCTCTGCTTACTGATCTCGCTATCGGCAGTAAAACTATTAGTACTTTACAACAAGAAAGAGATAGCTTAATTACAGAGCTTCACGCTGTTTACGCTGGCTCACCAAGCACAAATTATGCAGCATACAAAAAAGCACAAGTAGCATTGAAAAAATATGAAGATATGACATTTTCTGACGAGGAAATCGATGCATTCCTTCCGAAGGATTTAAAAAGAGCTAATACAGAAAAGGTTAGCTCTTGAGTAAAAGCTAGAAAAATCCATGAATATGAGGATATTTGTTGAGTGTCTCTATTGCCTTTGGTCGTCCTTCTGTCCTCTGGCGCGAGCTGCTTCGAGTCTTACATTAGTTCGTTCCCAGAGTTGAAAATGTACCACTGATTAAGCAAAAGCACAAAAAAGGAAAATAGTCCTATAATCCTCCCCACTTAACATCCCGTAGTATGTATTTTATGCAAATCCCTAGCCTCAAGCAGCGAAGATATTGTAATTTCTATGTCGTGATTTAGCCATTGTGCGACACTGAGGCTAGAAATGGGAGGGCTGCTATATATCTATAATAAAGGAATTACTTATAGGTAGATCGTATCCCAAAAAGATAGAAGGTGTTAGTAACATTCATGAAAATTGTGAACTACTGAAAAATTAGGATATATACCTATCTCTTGATTTTTGTATTCCTTTTATTTCATTTCGTTTATCTGATCTATAAGATTTTCAACATCCTTTTCGAGATCATCTCCTCTCTCATTAAATTTGTTCACTGATAAGCCACCATCCATTTGAAATTCCATACGCCCCAAAGTTTCTAACTGTGCAGCAGTATAACTGATTTTAATTATCACCTCTTTTGAGATGTCTTTAGAACTCTGCGAAAGTAGAGTAATAAGCTTATCACTTATAAAAATGAGTTTTCTTTGAAATTCTGAAAGAGAAGGGTTTATTAGTGCCATCTCTCTTTTGCCATATTTTATTGTCCACCAGAAAACAAACTCTCTTAGATTTGTTGTTATGCTCTCTTGCCATGATAATGCCCCTTGATGAGGAGTTTGATGAATGTTTACATGACCGTAGTTCACACCCGCTATTCCTACTTGTGCATTTCCCGATATATGCTGAATAAACTGACCAGCTACTGGATCACGTTGTACCTCCTTAAACAACCCTGTTATCTCACTGGCAAAAGCAGAGTCTTTACTAAAAAGTTGTTTAAGTACAAAAGAGAGAGTCTGTTGATATTCTGGTTCACTTGGAGCCGATTCAAATGCTATAATGGCCTCTTCAGCAATGCCTCCTTCTTGCTGTGACTTATGACGTACCTTAGCCCATATACTTTTTATTGCTGTCTTGGTGCCACTTCCTAAAACTTGTACGGTTCCGGCTCCTACTGCACCAGCGGCGGCAGCTCCTGCGTCTGGACCATAGGTAGTAAGAAACTGTACAATTTGCTGAATGGTTTGTGGGTCGATATTAGGCATAATAAATATTCTCCAAGTTGCTTCTTAATGGATACCGTTTTTCTTTTAGACCAGAAGTTATTTCCTGTGAACTGGTGGACATTTACATCAACGAAAACATATTGACAGGGATAGTTATTAGCGTGATCCATCTACTGTATCACACTCCTCCTCACCCGCAATTCCACCAAGTTCTGAAAATCGTTTGAGGTACTCTGTAACATTAGTCATATTGGTTTTCTCTGGTAAGCCAGGAGAGGAACTATTCCAGATCCGATGGAAACTGTATTTCTAAGAAAAGAGAGCATCCATTTTTCTATAGGTGCTTTCTATATAACACAGCAATTATAACATATGACAAGATATGCAATTTAGCTCAATTTGGATGAAATAAGCGGGATAATGGCAAACTTTATCAACCATCACCCGCGTAGATGTTACTTTACACCTACAGGTACAGAGCAAATCTTACACTACCTACTTCCCTTGCCCTGCGTTGTTTTTTGTTCGATCTACTACGATATATTGTTGTCCGGGTTTAGGGGTTGGTGGGAGTGTCTGATTGAGTACTACCGTTCTCTCTTGATGGGTTCTTCCACCACGAGGGCCAACTATTTCCACCTGACATGACGCTGGTGCAGGCTGTCCGGGTTTATATGCTTTGGTCATAAATGCTTACCTCCTTTCGATTGTACTCAGCTTTGTACTAGTGCTCTACATAAGAAAATTTCTTATGTAAAGCCCTTCCATTGCTTATTAGATAAGACGTTCTATTCTCCATTTTGTAACAGGACATTTCAATGTGTATATTTGATATGCAAGAGCACTCATTCAGTACTACACATAGGTGTTGTCACAAGAATAGCTAAAATCTTTTTGTATGAGTTAGAGGTTGTGAGTGAAACAATACAAAGAATCGAGAACATTTGGGAGGAATTACTCCTAGTACACAAAGGAGCCAATAAAGATAACACGGGGGGGGTCATAAATGGATTTTTTTTGTTGCATTCATTTTATCCTTCCGCTCATAAGGTACCTATTTTATTTTTCGCTTATCTTACTTCGTTGAGCTTCTTGTATACTTGTTTCATCAGCAACGTTTTTACTGTCTCTGCGAATTGCTCGTCGTCCATAATTTTAGCGAATATATCTTGGTTCTGATCCATTCTGTCTATTAACTTTGTCAAGAAAACATCATCAAAGCCGAATTTAAAATTATCAATAGTATTACTCTTTGCTTTGTCAGAAAATTTTTCATCAGCCACAAGCTCTGCCTCTATTTGGTCAAAAAATAACCGATCTGCTTCTGTAAACTCGGTTCCGAATCTATCATTGAGTATCTGTATTATCTTGCATAGACTCCAACCAAGTTAATAAGTCGATCAATGTCTTTAATACTGGCCTCACCTAGTTCGTTAAATTCTAAGACATTATGGTTAGAATATCTGAAAAGTTTTACGTTTCCTAGCTTTGAAAGATTCATTGCAATATGATCTATGCTGTTTGCTAAATCATCTGGTAGGGATGTACTGTAAATAGAGAGTAATGTAGATACGTTATTGCCAATACTCAAACATTCATTCCGTACCCTTATATCATGAGGAGATACAAGATTTTCACCTTGATTAACCATGCTACCATTCGTTTGGGTATATATGGGAAAGTCCATCCTGGAATAAGCTGATTGCCAATTGTCTCTGAATTTTTTAAACTTTGCAATTATATAGGACAATGGTGAGTCGATATCTAAATTGAGGTTGAGAGAAAAGATTTCAGGATTCTTAATCTGTATACCGTCTTTTAACGTTTCAGCTATCTCTTTTAATGCTTTCTTCGTTTCTTCATATTCACTAACTAGCCCTTCGACGGTTTTAACGAGATCATTGAAATCCTTTCGGACAAAGTAGCCTGTCCCTTTGTATGCGGATAAGTCCAGTACCATTGTATTTTTTCTTACGTCAGATTGAAGTCCACCTTGATATGTGATGGTAATATTGTATCTTAACGGTAAAGGATCAATTTCTCTAAAGTAGTTTATTGTTGAATCAAAAAAAATACGGATTTGGCTTCCTGGTGCGAGTGCTCCTATTCCATCTTTTATAAATGACAGTTCACCAAAATTATCCTGCGGGTGACTCGTATTAAGTGGCTGGTCGATATCTAATTTAATGTTTTCAGCCACACTTTTTCCAAGATTTTTCACTACAAAATACATAAAGGGAAGCTCAAGATCAAAGTAGGCAACAACATATGGTGCTGTGTCTTGGTCTCTCGCTTCCTTCATTTCTTGAAGCGTAAGGATAACTCCATCTGCTGATTGTTTCGCAATCTCAAGTGATGCCTCTGATTGTCTACGACTTTCATCTAAAGCAGCTTGTGACTGCTTACGTCCAGCACGTACTGACCATACGGTTACTACAGCAATAATGAGCGTTAAAGCAACATAAATAGCTGTCAAAAAATCCATGACATAATCAGAAGATGAGGTAACTGAAATTGTTAAAGGAGGGGTTGGCGTCAAAGCTATTGAGATTGCTGGAACCAGGATTGGTATATTATGCAAACTCATTCTTCATCCCTTCCATCCATAAGTATTATTCTTGCTATTTTGTAGAACGAGTTGGTTTGAGGCACAGTCAACGGTATAGTACCTTTAACATAGTTCTTTCAGGCTCATTTCTTTCGTTTTCGTAGTGCATTGGAGATAGTCACTTCTAAATAGGTATATTCGCCCGTTTTCCTATCTGTTTTCTCTGGAGCATATAAGCCTGATTGCCTAAATAATCGCTTGGTCTGCTCAATATCGTCATTTGTCCAATATAAAAGTCGAAGGATAAGCGTAAAATCTGCTTCGCTTTTTGATCTGAAACCTGCGGTGTTGCCATTGTAGAGAGCAGTAAATGATGCTCCGTTCTTGGCGTTCTCTGCTTTTTTCAGTACGTCGAGATCACTTCGGGAACGCTCATACACACTGTGTTCTCTCGGCTGCGGCTGCGGTGTTAATCGTTCGTAGAGTTGATCGAGTTCTTTTTGTCGGTCTTCTATTGTTTCGGGAGTTCCTTTAAGATGGTTGGTCGTGAGCGTGAAGTATCGCTGATGAAAGTAGATTTCTATGTTGTCCTTGCGTCTTCCTGCGTCGAGGATGCTTCCTTCTACAAGAATGTGGAGTCCTGCCCGTGATGGTGAAAGTTCCGTGTAACTCCACAACTCATTAACAAGTTCCCGCGCTTCTTGCGTCAGTTTGCCATTGACTACGCATTTATCTATATCAATACCTGTAAACGGGTCATCTTCACTAAACACAAATCCGAGACCATTGTATCTGCCTGTTGTGAGTGCTTGTTGTGCCTGTTCTAAACTACTCCATGTATCGGGATTGGTAGGGCTGGCAAACTGTCCTGTTTTGGGATCAAATGGCGGTTTTTTGGGCTTTCCATCAACAACTGTGTATTTCCATACAACAAACTGAGGATAGGGCTGTAGAGTCTCCAAAATTGCGCTAGAAGGAGGTTCTTGCTGCTCAGGGGTATAGTTTCGTTGTTCTTGCATAATAGTGTGACTCCTATTAGTGTAGCAGAGTAAGAATTGCAGTTCTTACCCTGCTTGCTTGGTGTTACATTGTCCAGCTAAAAAGCGAAGAATGTTGGCGGTTACCCTGGTTTCGGTATATACTATCCTCAGTGCGTCCAGCGATAAAAGTACCATTGCGTTAGGATAGATGGACGCATGATACTGGACGTTGGTGCGGGCTGGCAAGAGCGCGAACATACGCTCTTCGGACACGAACTTGGCGATATTCCGACGCGTATGGCGCGTTTGGAGGAGGGGCTTGAGGTGATTACACGCCTTCTGCACAGCGATGAACCTGTGACGTTCGAGGGCAAATTCTTTCAGTTGCGAGAAGCGACTCTGCTACCACGTCCACAGCGTCCAAGTGGACCCGATATTCTGATTGGTGGTAACGGTGTCAAACGTACTCTGCCGCTTGTCGCAAAGTACGCGAATATCTGGAACGCTGTCTTTCTTCCTCCCGCAGCATTTGCTGAACGTAGCACTCTTCTCGATAGTCTACTGCAACAAGCCGGTCGCAAGCCAAGCGATGTTCGGCGTACTATGATGGATGCTGTAACGTTTGGACGCAATATGAAAGAGCTTGACCACAAACTAGGCTGGTTACGCGACCTTCCCGAATATGCGAACAAATCGGTTCAAGAAATTCTGGAAACTCCACGTTCGCACAGCCTCATTGCAGGTACAGCCGACATGATTATTAAACACATCAAAGCCTATGGAGAAGCGGGCGTGGAAGAGCTGATGTTACAATGGTTCGATACAGATGATATTGATGGATTACGGGCATTCGCCGAAAGCGTCCTACCAGCTATATAAAGGAAATGAAAATGTATGAAAAATTGTGCCGTCACGCTGTGGCGGCACAATTTTTCATACATTTTCATTTCCTTTATGTTTTCTCACATACCACACTCCCCAACCACAGAACGCCAATAGACTCGCGGAGATTACGCCGATAAGTTGATCGAAGCCGAGCAGTTGCGCGAAGGCACCAGCGAAGAGTAGCACGGGAATGGAGCCGACGCTGTAGAGCATGTATTGAAAGGCCAGCACGCGGGCGCGGCTCTCTTCTGGTGCGCGTTCCTGCATCATCGTCTGCGTCGGAATATTGACTATTGCCAGTGCCGCACCTAGAGCTAGTACCACACCGATAATCGTTACAACTAAAAGCGGCGACGACGCTCCCTGTTTCGGGTCGATCAGCGTGGCAATCCATTCAGAGGCGGGTAGCGCGACAAAGCCAATTGCCAGCGCAATGAAGCCGATTGAGGTCAACCGCCATGTGCTGATGTGCTTCGTGATGCGTGGGAGCAGAACCGAGGCTCCAATCAGGCCAACGGCAGCCGGAGCCAGTACCAGCGACATATCGGCGGCAGGTCTATGCAGCACCTGTTGCACAAAGGTTCCCGCCAGTTCGCCAATCAGCAGCATAATGATGCCTACAACCGACAATTGCACAACAGAAAAGAATAACAATGGGTCAACGCGTATCGTGTGCCAGCCCGCAACCGTATCATGCCATAATGTCTGAAACGTCTTGCCCAGATCAATACGCGTCCCCTTGCCGAGATGGATATCCGCATGCTGTGCATGATAGGCACTTTTCGGAATCATCAATATTAGGATGGCACACACTATGTACAGAACCGCGCTCACCACAAACAGCATGTCGATAGACTCAAAATGCACACCTAAGACGCTGAACGGTGGAAAAATTGTTGCTATAACGCGTCCAAGTAGCAAAAAGCCCAGAGCCTGAGATACCGTGATTGAGATATTGAACAGCGAAAGCGCAGGCAGCAAATCATCCTCGCCAACGAGCAAGGGAATAGATGACCCCTCGGCAGGAATGAAAAATTGTCCAACTAGCGATGTTAGATAGGAAAGTATGTAGAGCGGCCACAAACTCGAACGATTGATAAGTAACGACACAACGATCAGCACCATCGTACCCATACGCAACAGGTTTGTCACCCACAGCACCTGTCGTTTATCCAGGTGATCTACGATGGAGCCAGCGACCGCGCCAAACGGTATCGCGGGCAACGTAAACGAAATAATCGCCAGACCCACCATAAATATCGAATGCGTCTCCTCCGTCACCAGCAATACCACACCAAAATTCACCGCATTCAACACTGTTAGTGAAATAAGTTGTGCTAGCCACAGCAACAGAAAATTCCGATTTTTGAGGACGCGCCGAAAACTGGCAACATCCGCCTCTCTACCCTTCTCTTGCGACGGAGGCGTAGCATCTCTTGGTTGCTCATCAGTCTGTGTTGCCATGTGTGTCCTCTCTGGATAGGCAGGTTATAACCGCAAAGGTATGCAGGGAGACCCCACCCGTGTCGCGAGCAAGTAAAGCTTTAAATGTGTTGGGGGCGCACCAGTGGGGGACC
>CAXUGH010000003.1:7089-13683 GCA_964250365.1 uncultured Ktedonobacteraceae bacterium | reverse complement strand
CCCCTACATTTCACGTTTCATATATGTAGGGGAGACCCTTGCGGTCTCCTTGCCTCTACGCCCGTTTATGTATCATGTCATATCATAACCGCAACGGCGAACAATTGCTATGGAGCAGTTGACCTATTTTCGGACTACTTCCGCAAGAAAGATACTATTTTATGCAGGAAACACAGAAAGATAAAATGTTCTGGCAAGCATTGAATACGCTTGTAAAGACGAGTAACATTGTTATTGATAGGCCACAGGGCACAACGCATCCGCGCTATCCTGAATTCACTTACCCCCTTGATTATGGCTATTTACAAGGTACACATTCAGGAGATGGTGATGGCATTGACGTATGGCTAGGCAGCTTACCAGAAAAAGTCTTAACGGCAGTCATTTTCACTGTAGACCTGCATAAACGTGATTCAGAGATGAAGATTCTGATTGGCTGTACTCAGAAAGAGATGCAAACAATTCTCGCAATTCATCGTCGCGGTCAACAAAGTGCTATACTTATTGAAAGTCCATAAATGGAGAGTAGCGATGTACAACAAATATTGACGCTGACACGCTTTTTATAAGAAATACATTCTATTTACTCTCATCTGTTTTGCGACATTTGAGCTAATATTACTTTGGCTTGCAAATCCCCAAAAATATTTTATTATTGCCCCTCTTGCGCGTGCGCCACCATATAATCTCCAAATATTCGTAGGGACCAGATGTATCACGTCCGCCGTGCGATTTATCGCATATGTTCGTTCACTTCTTCAGCGTATAGCCGATAAATCGGCTGCGGACGCGATACATCTGGTCCCTACGAATTACCTAAACACATAAGATTGAAATTTTCACAAGAAGAGGAGATTTTACATGATTACAATTCCAGACGATTTCGCGCGTTTTATGTTAGAGCTGAACGAGGAGGAAGGGCGCGAATGGCTGGCACGATTGCCTGAGATACTTACGCGTTGTGAGCGACAGTGGCATCTTACGTTAGGGCAACCGTTTCCCAATCTGTCTTACCACTACGTCATTCCTGCTGTACGCGATGACGGTATGCAGGTCGTTGTGAAGGTACAGTCACCAAATACCGAAAGAGAGGAGACGGAGGCGTTGCGTCTCATGGATGGGCACGGTATGGTGCGCTTGCTGGGGTATGATGCACAAGACGAGGTGATGCTGCTTGAGCGGCTCAGTCCAGGTATATCGCTACGCAAGATGACTGATGATGTAAAAGCCATCTCGATTGCGGCGGATGTGATGAGGCGTTTGTGGCGTCCTGCACCACCTGAGCATGCGTTCGCTACGGTTGAGAAGTGGGGAAGAGGCTTTGAGCGGTTGCGGCAACGCTATGATGGCGGCAACGGACCATTTCCGAAAGCACTGTTGGAGGAGGCCGAGACGTTGTATGCCGAGTTGAGTGCATCAATGGGGCAGCGTATGTTACTGCATGGAGATTTGCATCAGGATAACATCCTGTCGTCCGAGCGCGATGGCTGGCTGGCAATCGACCCCAAAGGGCTGATTGGCGAGCCTGAGTATGAGACAGGAGCTTTATTGCATAACTTCCTACCGGACTTGTTGGAGATGCCAGACCCAAAGGCAGTGTTGGCACGACGTATCGATCAACTAGCTGAGGAACTTGGCTTCGAGCGAAGGCGTGTGTGGGGCTGGGGACTTGCTCAGGCGATGTTATCCGTGTGGTGGGGCGTTGAGGATAGTGGTCAAATTCATGAGGGCGTACTGACGTGTACCCAATTGCTATCTGAAATAAAAATATAAACGGATTGTGACATGGTGCCGATGGCACCATGTCACAATCCGTTTATATTTTTATTTCAGGTACCAGTCGGTGGTGGTAATGCCACCGTAGCTAACGGTCTTTTTCACAACTCCGCCAGGGGTAGAGAAGCCAACGATGGGGCGACCCTGCTCTGCTAGCAGGAGACTGTCGTGCCAGATGGGGGCGGCACCATCAACACCTGTGACATTGACCATCGCAGTATTATCGTTGTTGCCAGCCCATACCCCCATCACGAAGTCGCTGGTGTAGCCAACCGTCCAGTTATCGCGGAAGTCGGTGGAGGTACCAGTCTTCGCCGCCGAGGGACGAATGGTGCCGGGATTGCCCTCATAGCATTGTGTATCAGTGCTACTGTGCAGGTCGAGGGCACTACATTTGCCGAACTCGAAGGTACGCGACGAGTTATCGCTCAACACGTTTGTTATCAGGAACGCGGTCTGTTTAGAGATGACGCGCTGACCAGAGGGCTTCACATCCAGGATGACGTGTCCCTGAGTATCCGTGACAGTATTGATGGCGTGAGGTGTGACACGCACGCCACCGTTGGCAAACACACCATAGGCAGAGGTTTCGTCGAGCAGGTGAACGCCGAGGCTACCAAGCACAATCGTATAGTTCGGTGTGCCTTGATAGCTGTTAATACCCATAACCTGAGCCGTGTGCAACGACTGGTCAACGCCCGTTTTCATAACCAGCTTGACGGCTGGAATGTTGAACGAGTTTTGCAGCGCGTAACGATAGGTTATCAAGCCGTGATAGCGTTGATCGTAGTTCTGCGGCGTATAAGGTGGTAGACCACAACACATTTGCACCGTTAATGGACCATCAAGCACTGGATTTCCAGGACTAACACCTTGCGAGAAGGCGGTAGCGTAAATGAAGGGTTTGAACGAGGACCCCGGCTGACGGTAGCCCTGTGAGGCTACGTCGAAGGCTCCTGTACGCGGATCGTTGGGGTTGATGTTGCCCAGTAAGACACGAATATCGCCGTTGTGATAGTCGATAAGCACCTCAGCCGCATTCGACATGTTGTGTGCCTTCGCAAGCGCGGCAATATGCCCCTGTGCGATTTTCAAGACTTTATCTTGCAACGGTAGGTCTAGCGTGGTCGAGACGACAAGACCAGCACGCGAGAGATCGGCAATTTTGACGTGCAGTTCTTGCGCTAACTCGTTAAGAGCGTAGCGTACAAAGTGTGGCGCAAGCGTATTTGTAATGACGCCGTGATGCAGGAAGTTCGGCTGTTGCGTTTCGAGCAGTGCCGACTCTTCCTCAAAGTGTGTGATATAACCCTGTGCGTACATCTGTTGCAACACCTCTTGCACACGCGCCTGTGCTGCTTTAGGATGTAGAAATGGATCGCGTGCAATGGGCGAACTGGGAATACCCGCGAGCATCGCGGCCTGTGCTATATCGAGTTGTGAGGCGGCGGTAGCCTGTGGCGTATCGTGCAGGTTAAAGTAGGTAAAGGCCGCAGCATCGGCTCCATACGGTTGTTCACCGTAGTAGGTCGTGCTGAGATACATAGAAAGTATCTGCTCTTTGGTGTACTGGCGTGATACGGCAGGGGCAAGAATGATTTCTTGCAGCTTGCGTATCACCGTCTCCTGGTTGCCGACAATCGCGTTTTTGATGACCTGTTGCGTGATGGTGCTACCGCCGGAGACGACGTGTCCTTTGGTGAGATTAGAGAGCGTGGCACGAACAATGCCCGTGATATCGTAGCCGGGGTTTGTGTAGAAGTATTGGTCTTCGATGGCGATTTCAGCATGTGCGAGATGAGGTGAAATCTTGTTCAGCGGCACACTCGTCTGCAAGCCCTGATCGATTGCTTGATACAGCGTTGTGCCGTGTGTATCGTACATCTTCAAACTATCTTTTGGCAGAATATCCCCAAGCGTTGTCACCTGCTGCCCGTAACGCTGCTGTGTCGCACCTACAACGGCACTGAATGTAACCAGGACAGAGGCCACAATGAGAACAAAGATAAGGGCACCAAAAGCGAGGGGTAGCATCGCCCATGTTGTCGCCATACTGTCAGTTGCAGCATAGCGTTGGTTGCTGTGACGCAGATTTTTGCGCTTGATGTGCCTTTTGGTACGCCAACCCGTTGGATTGACCTGCCGATGTGGGACAGCATAGTAAACGCCGCGCTCCGGTCGTTCGGGCTGTGTATTGAGCCTCTGTGCAGCAGCGGCTCGACTATGTGCAGGGAGTTGAGCCGGAAGTCTTCCCTTCGATACCTTCTGTGTAATTTCTGATGAAGAATTTTGAGAATTAGAAAATTGCGTTGACTCTGTGTGTGAATTGGTCTGCATAGTCGGCCTCTTTCTGACTCGGCAACACATACACTATACTTACACATTTGCTTTTTTCGTTCGCCACTCACATCTTGCAAAAGAGCAAAAATTCGTACTATTTATCAATAAGATATATCTATAATAGCAGGGTTACAACGGACGAATGTATACAAAAGAGCGGCATACAATAATATATACGAAATAATGATACATTTGGATTACTATACATCCGCTCTCAACAAGGTTGCATAGCGCAGAGATTTCCTGATGAAGTAGTTAGACGTTGCCTGTATGTAGTAACGAGGTCGGAGTTGCAAAAGTAACGGATGCAATTCAGTTTCCTCTCAATCAATAATTGAAATGTATCTATTATAATTATGGTCTCATCGTTCAGCGGGACTTTGATGTTGTGCTTGCGGGTCAAGCGAATCTTCGTAAATGGAGGGTTTTAGAACGCCAATATAGGGCAGATTGCGGTAGTGTTGCGCGTAGTCAAGGCCATAGCCAACGACGAATTTGTCGGGGATGCGAAAGCCTGTATAGTCGATGGTCACGGCCTTAACGCGTTCGCGCTCTTTATCGAGCAGAGTACAGATACGCAAGCTTAAAGGGTTGCGTCGATTGAGCAGGTCGATCAAGTAGCTGAGCGTGAGGCCGCTATCAATGATGTCTTCGATGATAAGCACATGCTTCTGGTTGATTGGTCCTTCCAGGTCTTTGACAATACGCACGATACCGCTTGAATGCGTGCTTGCGCCATAACTTGCCACCGCCATATAGTCGATTTCCAGTGGTAGCTCAATCGCGCGCGAAAGGTCGGCGATAAACGGAACGGCACCTTTGAGCGTGCCCAGCAGTAACAATGTTTGGCCTCTGTAATAGTCAGTAATCTGTTTACCTAGCTCGGCAACCTTCGCCTGTATCTGTTCCTCTGAGATAAGAATCTCTTGAATGTCGTCGTGCATCTATCGTCCCTCTTGTATTAAGGTGTTGAAAATAATTTTAAACATAGAATTTGTTGTGTTTGCTCGGTAATACGAGCGCGATCATCGACACATACTCCACTCAGCCAGAGCGGACGCCTCTCTTCGTTAAAGAAGAGGGGCAAGGTATCGCGCTCAGCACGCGGTATATGTTTGTCAATCAAAATGTCCTGTACCTTCTTTTCATGCTGCATTCCCAGTGGTCGCAGCACATCGCCGGGGTGACGGGTACGTATAGCGACGCTTGCACCCACCTGTTCGGCATCCACATATACGTTATACGCAGTAGCAGGTAGAAGTTGCCATACTCTCTGCCAATTCTGCTGCTGCAGAGCCTTTCTTACCCGCTGCATTGTCTCTCCATCAAGCAGTTCTACAACAGCAGTCCACGGTGTTCCATGCAGTATAACACTCCCAGGAACGCTTAGCACAACCTCATCAGGTATTCCCCGCGATTCTAGCAAGAGAGTCTCTTGTCTATCTAAACGTTGAAATACCAGAGTATTCTGCATTCGTGTTACCGTGAGCTTGTCAGGTAGGTCGAGTTCTATAGCATGCGACACGTTCTCGCGCTGCAAAAGTTGCTCTATAAGCAGATAATGACGCAATTCCAGAGGCGATTGACCGCCGCTCAAATTCGCAGTGACTTGGCGTATCAGGTGTCTCTGAAGGCTCCGCGAAAGAGCGAGGAGAGGGGGAAGAGCAAGAGTGATACGCGTAGCTTCTTCCTGCTCTACAACATTCAACTCTGCCTGTTTCACTTGCTCCTGAATCCATTCAGCATCGACGCGCATAACTTCAGCGTTACGTAGTAACGTAGCGCGAAAGTCAGCGTTCATCGACTCGATAAGCGGCAGCAGTTCGTGGCGGATGCGGTTGCGATAGAAGCGCGTATCGTAGTTGCTGGCATCCTCGATAGGTCGTAGGTCGTGTCGTTCGCAGTAAGCCAGCGTCGCGGCATGCGTGACGCTCAAGAGAGGACGAATAATATCTTGCTGTCTCGGCTGTAGACCAACCATGCTAGCGATGCCGCCACCGCGAATCCAATGTAGGAGCAGTGTCTCTACCTGATCGTCCTGCTGGTGTGCGATGGCGATAGGCTGACCTTGCGCGACTTCGCGTAGAAAGCGATAGCGAGCGGTACGTCCAGCATCTTCTAACGAACGATGTTCCTGTTGTGCAAGCGCGGGAACGTCGCTCCTCCCTATTGTATATGGCAAGCCCCATGACTCCGCAAGTTGTGCTACCTGCATCGCCTCCTGCTCACTTGCCTCGCCCCGCAACTGATGGTTAAGGTGTGCAACGTGCAGGAACACATCTGGATAACGCTTTCCTACTCCACATAGGGTATGCAGCAAGTGTAGCAGGCACAGCGAATCCGCTCCTCCTGAGAAGGCGACGACAACCGTGCTGCTTGCAGGCAGGAGGCGGTGTTGCTCGATATAGGCAATGGCTTGCTCTCGCATGTTTGCGTCTCAACGTCTCTTATGATACGATGAAGATAATTATAACACGC
>CAXUGH010000003.1:5906-6989 GCA_964250365.1 uncultured Ktedonobacteraceae bacterium | reverse complement strand
GAATCCAATTTTGCGCCAGAAGGCGAAGAAGATTCACCACTTCGACCCGTCGCTACAACGGCTGGTCGATGATATGTTCGAGACTATGCACGCCTCAAATGGCGTTGGTCTCGCCGGTCCACAGATAGCACAATCCATTCGCGTCTTCGTTGCGGAATACCAGGACCCAGACGACAACACGCATCGTAAGGTCGCGGTCTTCAATCCAGAGATCGTCAAGGCCGAGGGCGAGGAGTATGGCACCGAGGGCTGTTTAAGCATTCCGGGGTACGTCGGCGATAATATCAAACGTGCGACGAAGATACTCGTCAAGGGGCAAGATGTGAAGGGGAAGGCGATACGTGTACCCGCCGAGGGTTGGTTCGCGCGTATTCTCCAGCACGAAATCGACCATCTGGATGGTATCCTGTTTCTTGACCGGCTCGAACGACCAGAGGACTTGCGCGAAATTACAGCGGAAGACGAGGTTGAGGAAGAGGCCGCAGGCGTCATCGAATAACTTTTTATGAAACAAAATGAGCAAGAAAGCTGTGGCTTTCTTGCTCATTTTGCGCTAATCCATTTTTTGTTGTTTGCGTAACATGGATATTGATTGTTTGCCGAGGTTGGGGCCGCAGGCAGGACATACATAAAAGCCCTCTTCGCGGTAGTGTAGCTCACTGACCGGAAAGTAGAGATAGCAGATGCCACAGCGTGTAGCATCTTGCCGACTCGCCACCTGACGGTCCTGCACGAAGAGTTCGCGTAGCGATTGAATAAGATGTTCAAAGGCGTAAGCACTGCTTTGTGAATGTTCTATTTTAGCCGGTGTCGAACCCAGAGCGGGTAGGGCACCAGTTACATTGCTTGCTCGCATCTCCCGACGACTAACAAACGAACTCCCATTGCTACCGATTGTCTCGTCGTTCTTAGGTATATATTCATTACTCAAGGTACAAAATCTCCACAATAAGATCGGGATGGCACAATACTTTGCCTCCACCATTATACTCCGTTGGGGTTACATAAGGCAAGCGGCTAAATTTTAAGGTAGTTAATAGTGGAGCGGGGGGGGGGGGGGGGGCGGGCGGGGGGGGGGGAGGG
>CAXUGH010000003.1:0-5896 GCA_964250365.1 uncultured Ktedonobacteraceae bacterium | reverse complement strand
CCCCCCCCCCCCCCCCCCCCCCCCCCCCGCTCCACTATTAACTACCCTGTATATGCAGAATGTCGTACTATGTAGGGGAGACCCTCGCGGTCTCCCTGCGCTTTAGAAAAACATCCATTTACCAGAAGGAACCGCGCGATGACATTTCTACAGGGGTTACTCTTATTTTTGGTAGCGATACTCGGTGGCACGCTCAATTCAGTAGCGGGGGGAGGCAGCTTTTTCACGTTTCCAACACTGATATTTACCGGCGTTGGCTCCATTACCGCAAACGCGACCAGCACAGTTGCTCTCTGGCCCGGCTCCGCTGCCAGCATTGGAGCATATCGCCGTGAGTTGGTGGAGCAACAACGCGGCTTTCTTATTGTACTCATCGTAACTAGTCTGATTGGAGGTGTACTAGGTGCCTTGCTTTTGTTGTACACCCCGCCCGCGACCTTTGTAAATCTCATTCCGTATTTGTTGCTGGGAGCAACTATTCTTTTCGCGGTGAGTCCCTATGTCACGGCACGGCTACGGGTAGGTACCATTGAGAAGACGACGCGAGTTTCTGTTACAACGCTCGTTGTTATTGCCATCACGCAGTTTATCATCGCAATTTATGGCGGCTATTTTGGCGGTGGCATCGGTATTCTTATGCTGGCGTCGCTTGCCTTTATGGGCATGGACGACATTCACAAAATGAATGCCGTCAAAACAGTGTTGGCAACCGCGATCAATGGTGCGGGCGTCGTCACCTTTATTATCGCGCGTGCCGTACTATGGCCTCAGGCACTTCTGATGATCGTCGGAGCTGTTATTGGCGGCTACGGCGGTGCCTACTACGCTCGCAAGATCGAGCAGAGATGGGTGCGCCTCTTCGTCATTATTACGGGTATTGTGCTGACCATCTACTTTTTTGTGCATCATTGAGGCATTTATAAGCTCAATACATGAGCGAGGCATGACAGGGGCAAGCCCTGTCACTACTATATACGGTACGACGTGGCAAGCCACGCAGTGGAGCGAGGTATAGTAGTGACAGGGCTTGCCCCTGTCATGTACACACTATTGAGTTCTACGACTTCTAAATCGCCTTGTGCTAAGTAATCACTTGCCTTTAGAGTCAATCTATTGTATATATATCATTTAGAAGAACGATTGAGAAAAACTAACAAGTGCCTTTATTTTTCATGATTCACACGAAACATATAGTACAGAAGAAGAGAGAAAAGCACATCTCTTCTTACTATTTGCTAACGTTTTCCTTAACGTAAATTTCTCTTGTTCTGCTATTGTCACTCTTTATTAGTAGTGAGTGGATAATTTTTGTAAATGCTTAGGAGACTCTATGCATCCATTTATACATCGCTTCCTATTTATCATTGGATGTGTCCTTATTCTTGTAGGAGCAGTCCTTCTTTTTAGAGGTTCTACGCAAGTCGCAAGTAATACTGGAAGCATTATTTCTATCGCTGGGTTACTCATCAGTTATATTCAAGTATTCTTTCCAACGCCTATTTTTGCCATTAAAAGTATTCAGTCTAATACTCCTGTACAAAGTCAAACAAGCAGTAATCAGCTACCCTCAAATGCAGCTCTATCTTCATCAGGAAGGTATTTTACTTTCTTCTTAACGGTTTTTATTGCTATTCCTGTGATTACGTTTATTAAAGACTTTTATTTTATAAGTAGGCCAGAATTCATATTCCTAAACATAGTCTTAGGTGCTTTAGCTGGGATAGGTATCTCTATTTTAATATTTCACATTATCTCTTTACAATTAAAGATACCTACTACTATAAACAGAAGATTAGTAGTTGTAATTTCTTTATCTCTATCAATGTTTGCATTAGCGATGATGAGTTGTGCATTACTTGGAATTAGTTTACAGACAATGCTCCATACAATTACAAATCAATCTCGGAATGCAGATATTTATTTATTTCTTTTTGCTATATTGCTAGTGTGTATTTTCATAAGTGTCAGTTTAATTGATTGGGAATCTATGAATATTAAGCCAGCAATAGTTTTTTATAGCTTTTGCCTTTATATTTGTGCAGAACTTGTTTTTCTTAGCCTCATCTTATATCCACAAATTTTCATGAATATCGATGAACGTGGTTCGTTTATCACGCAAAGCTACAACTTATTTTCGCCAAATGCAATTCTCATTTTTTTAACAGGCATTTTTGCTCTTCTCTTTGCAAGTGCCTTCGTTGGTTTATTAACACCATCCAATATTAGCGCACTTTTTGGAGGAATAGCTATCATGTACGGTATTGGTCTATTTGTCTTTCAAATAACGCCCGTAACTATAACAATAGGTATACTAAATCTTCTCATAGGAATAACGATGTTTTTTTCAACCAAAGAGCGCACTACATAACCTAGCGTGTGCCGATTACGCTTTACCTTCTCTTTGATCAGATAGCCTTACAGTCTCACAGGCTCGTTCGATTCCTTTGCTTATCCTCATGCCGCTCTATCCCCAACTCAATGAGCCTTTCCAGTAATTGAGGATAGGGAAGCCCGCTTGCGGCCCAGAGTTTGGGATACATGCTGATTTCGGTGAAGCCGGGGAGGGTGTTGACTTCGTTGATGTAGACTTTGTTTGTTTCGCGCTCAAGAAAGAAGTCAACGCGAGCGAGGCCGCTCAAATCCAGGGCTAAGAACGCTTGTATAGCTTGACGACGTACCTCTTCTGCGACAGCCTGTGGTAAGTCAGCGGGAATGATGACCTGCGATTTGCCGTCGATGTATTTGGCGTTGTAGTCGTAGAATTCGCCGCTACTGATTACCTCGCCGACGACGGATACGACAGGCTCGTCGTTGCCCAATACAGCACATTCAAATTCGCGGCAGTTGATGCCACGCTCGATGATGATCTTGCGGTCGTATTCTGCCGCGACTTGTATGGCATGTTCGAGTTCGGCACGGTTATGTGCCTTGTTGATGCCGACGCTTGAGCCGAGATTGACGGGTTTGACGAAGCAGGGATAGCCAAAGCTGTCCTCGACCACGTTCATAATCGTCTCTGGCGAACGCTCCCACTCGTTGCGACGACACACGAAATATTCGACGTTGGGCAGTCCGACGGATGAGAAGACCATTTTCATCTTCTCTTTATCCATGCCGAGTGCCGCTCCCAGTACGCCACAACCGACGTAGGGCACATTTGCCATTTCGAGCAAGCCCTGTAACGTACCATCCTCGCCATAGGTGCCATGCAGCACGGGAAAAATCACATCTAACGCTCCGTTATCCTGCAAATTATCGCTGCCATGCAAAGGAATGAGACGGCGAATCGTGGGGTCGCCCGTCAAGGTGACAGCGGTTGTATGCTCTTCTGTAGCAGTGTCTTGCACCCCTGATTGCAACATATCGGCAGGCTTATCCCCTAACAACCATGTGCCGTCTTTGGTGATACCAATTGGTACGACCTCGTATTTATCGGGGTCGAGATTAGCCATTACCGAACGTGCGGAGGCCAACGAGACCTCATGCTCACCAGAACGTCCACCAAAGACCAGACCGACGCGTATTTTTCTCTTTTCCGCCATTCTCTATCTCTTTTCTATGCTAGAACATTGTAAGCAACGTTTCGATCTGCATGCCGCGCGAACCTTTGAGCAGCACGAGATCATCGGGTCGCACCTCGTGTTTGAGCAGGTCCGCGATGGCTCGTTTCGCCGCCTCAAGCTCTGGTTTGCTCTCTACATTCGCATCGTAAAAATAGGTATGCTCCTGGGGCATTCCTGCCGCGATTGCCCCCTCGACATAATAACGCGCCTTATCTCCCAAAGCCACAAGATAGTCTATATTGCCAGCAAGAGCCGTTCCCGTCATAGTGTGTTCGCTTTTGGCATAGGAACCGAGTTCAAAGATATCGCCGAGAACAGCCCAGCGTCTCCCTGGACGCGCTGTATTATGCATCGCTTGCGTAATCGCAATAATGGATTGCCGATTGGCATTATAGGTGTCGTCGATAAGCATGCTACCGTTCGGTCCAGGCTTAATCTCGCCACGTCCCTTCGTCGCAGGCAGAGCCTCTAGCGCGGACGCGATTTCTTGTAAGGACATCTCAGCGGCACAGCCAGCAGCCGCCGCAGCCAGCGCGATAGCGATACCGTGTTCTCCTGGAAAATGCAATTGTGTACGCTGTTGTTGATTAGAATAGTGCAAGGTGAAATTGCGTCCAAACAGTGCATCACCACCGATATCCGTTGCTCGTACCTCAGCACCCTCGCCCTGACCATAAAATAGCACACGCGCCTTCGTGCTGCTCTGCATACCACGTACATTCGGATCATCGTAGTTGAGGAGAGCGATACCATTGGGGGCAAGCACCTGTACCAGTTCGGTTTTTGCAATGGTCACGCGTTCCTGTGAGCCAAAGTACTCAAGGTGTGAGGCTCCAACATTGGTGATAAGCGACCAATCCGGCTTGACAACGGTATGAGAGAGACCTACGAGTTCGCCCACCCATTGCGCTCCCATCTCTAGCACGGCGTAGCGATGTTGTGGCTCAAGGCTCAAAAGTGTAAGTGGATAGCCAAGTTCATTGTTATAGGATGCCTGTGTTTTTAACGTCGGTGCCTTACGGCTCAGCACGGCGGCAACGGCGTCTTTTGTACTGGTCTTACCATTGCTCCCTGTAATGCCAAGCAAAATCGTGTCTTGCCGACGCCTCACACGAACGCGTGCAGTTGCCTGTAAAGCCACAAGTACATCGGGCACCACGATTTGCAAGAAATTCGGCGGCACATCCTCAACAGGATGAGTACACAATGCTCCTAACGCGCCCGCCTTCGCAACTGTGGAAATATAGCGGTGCCCATCGACATGCGTTCCTTTGATGGCGACAAACAAATCTCCTGGCTCAATCTGGCGACTATCATGATGTGCCGCACGAAAAACAAGCTCAGGCTCAGGGGGAGTCTCGCTACGTATGGAAAGTGCCGCGCCATTTCCTTGTACGATGTCGCTGAGGGTGAACATACTGGCTATCCTCGTTCTCTCTACAATTATTGCAAGCAGATTATATCATGGTTATAAATCCTTGCCCATATACGTATCGCTCAAAAGGGTGTGGAGACAGAGTACGGGTCTGATTTATCACACCCTCGTCCCCGTCGATTCCATTTCCTATTTATTGATATACGTCCTTCAATCCCTGCCGACATTGTGTATCGCTCACAGGGTGTGATGAATCAGACCCGTACTCCTTTTCATTTCATCACGTCCTCATCGTTGAATACTAAAGCTAACTAAATGTTAGCAGCTTGACAAACGGAAGTATCACATGCTATACTAGCTCTGGTTAGTAGAGTTGCTAACACGTAAAAACGAAGACGACATTACATGGAGGATATTTTATGGCTTGGGAAATTGATGCATCACATTCATCAGCAACGTTTTCACTGAAATACGCAATGGTTAGTACAGTACGCGGTCACTTCAACGTCATTAGTGGACATTTGCATGTCGATGAGCAGAATCCTGCAAACTCATGGGTTGATGCTCAGGCGGATGCTTCCAGCATCAGCACACGCGACGAGAGACGCGACGGTCATCTCAAATCACCGGACTTTTTTGACGTTGCACAGTATCCAACAATTACCTTCAAAAGCTCAAACGTTGAGCATACCGGCGGTGACGAATACAATATCACGGGTGATTTAACGATGCATGGTGTAACCAAACCTGTCACCCTCAAAGCCGAATACGGCGGTCAAGGAAAAGACGCTTATGGCAATCAGCGTGTCGGTATCAGCGTCAAAGGCAAGATCAACCGCGAAGATTGGGGTCTCACTTGGAATGCACCGCTAGAACAAGCGGGCGGTGTTCTCGTCGGCAAAGATGTCAACATCGAAATCGACCTTTCAGCAATCGAGCAGGCAGCAACAACTACAGC
>CAXUGH010000002.1:19957-61730 GCA_964250365.1 uncultured Ktedonobacteraceae bacterium | reverse complement strand
TTGAGCGAATACACACAGAGGTACATACAAAGAGTTCGCGTACTGCGAACTCTTTGTATGTACCTCTTTTTACTTTTTTGCAAAAGGTTGTGCTGCCACCACAGTTACCTCTTGACGATTATGGAATAACTGATGTGCCTGCACAACGTGATATGCCTTGCTCATCGTGTTAAGCGCATCTTTAAGTGTGTGAAGAGGATCAATAGTAACGCTAGCATGTGGCAACTTAAACACACTGATGACAAATCCATCGCTCTTTAAGCAACGTGAGGCATATGCGAGACCACGAGCGGCTTCTCGCGCATCCATACGCATATCATTGACAATGACATCGAAAGTCTCTCGCTTTCTTATAGCTTCTTCGATGTAATCCTCTGCGTAGCCACGGTAGTGTTCTAGCCCTTTCCTTCTTGCTAAACGCGGGTCTAGCTTTGCTGGATCAACTGCTACTACTTGCATGTGAGCTTCGAGCAGAAGTTGCGTCCAACCTCCAGGTGCTGCGCCGAGGTCTAACACACGCTTTCCAGGCTCAAGCGAGATGCCAAAGTATTCCAATGCCTCTAGGAGCTTGAACTCCGCACGACTAATTTGCTCTGACGTTTGAGCGAAATGGCGTGCCCCTCCAGGCCATGCACTCAAATTCTCCTCAACACTTGAAATGCCGATATAACTCTTATACATAGTACAGAGAATTGAAATCACTACTTGTGGCTTCTTGATATCTTCAATCGCGCCTGTCTCGTCGGCAAATGCTTCAGCAAGTGCCTGATTGAGATGACCACTACTGTAGGGTCGTGTTCCGAGCTTCTTGTCGGTCTGCACAAAGCGAGATTGTACCGCGAAATGTACTCCTCGCTCTAGTTGTGAGAATGTTGGTAACTCTGCAACTGCTGTCGCTATCTCTACCAAGTCCTGCTCAGTATTTGTAAGATAGAGCGTTTTCTGAACTGGTGCTATGTGGCGTGCAAAAACAGGGTGTTCCTTTGCTGCACGTTCTTGTAGCACATGACTATTCGAGGTATGACAGAGAAATGTGCTATCAGTCAGTTCTTCTGTGATGAATAAGCTTGGGTCTAAATGTTTTAATTCGGCAATTGCAGCCTGCATAAATTCAGGATGAGCCGTGATAATGATGAAATTTTCTGTAATCACAATGTTTCCATTAATTGAGCAAGGTAGTTGTGAAGTCTTCGTAGCTGATATCATATCACCTCGCTGATATCTGAGTTAGGTAGTAGGACGGAAGAGTCGCCAGCACCAGAGTAGTGCGAATGCTAGCGCAATAACGAGTAGGGTCAGAAGAATCTTACGAGGTATATCTAGCCCGTTATTGCTCACAGATGAGAATACATTTCCCGCTTGCTGTAGAACAGTGGGAGGAGTTGTAGCTACTAGATCGGGATGATGCAGACTCTTCCACGTTGGTTGTATTCCGTCAATTTGTTTACTATGGAACGTTCCAGTGCTATTTCCACCATCGCTATTTCCACCGTTGCCACTACCACCATCGCTACTACCACCGCCGCTTCGGTAAGAAGGTCCTCTATTATCTCTATTGGCGCGAGCAGTTGCGGTTGCCTTTGCTTTTGTTCTTGTTGCCGTAGGCGACACAACTGAAGCCATGTTACTGTTACCAATAGTAGGAACACTCGTGATCGCCCATGACGAACCACCATCTGGAATACGGGCATACGATTGATCTAATTCCATTGGAGGTATCTTTACTTCATCGACAACAGTGCCTTCAATGAGTAGCCGCCACGTAGAAGTTGTAGCACACGTATGATTTCCTAAAAGTGGAAAAACGACAAGAAAGCCATATGGAGCAATTGCGGAATCATAAGGTAAATAGAAGGGATCAGTATTTGCGCCACAATCTAAAGTAGCACGAGCCGCGTAGAGATCGAATGCTTGATCTTGCGAATTATAAATTTCTATCCAACTATCATTTGCGTTGTTGGGTGTGGAAACATTACACGTCCAGTTAATGTGTGGTGCAAATAGAGCCTCGTTGATGAAAAGAACACCACTCATTGCTGGCGGTTGCACAAGAGTACCGGAGACGGGCGGGGGATTTACAGGCGCACAATGCGGAGGTGTAGTTGAGGGAGAAAAAGATAGACTTAACTGCAAGACAAGAAAGAAAAGAACTCCAAAAATTGTAAAACGCCACACATCCCCATCCCCCTTTATACTATAAAATTTGTCGCGCTACGTAATGAAGTAGCTGCCTGTCCATAGTGCTAGCAGCAGTTTAATCGGCATAGCTAGCACTATGGATGAGCGCGTTATTGCGAAAGATACTTGAATGGAACTGTATTTTGGCGCGGAAACCGCTCGTTTACAACTCGGCGTACCGCTACTAAACTACTCTCTCCAAGTGTGAAAGCAATGATTGTACCGATGACGATGCCACAGATGCCTCCTAATGCAATACCTTCCAGAAACATCTTGTTACGAAAAAATGTCATCATTGTCACCTTTTCTCTTCTATTATTGTAGGTATACAACTGTTTTTGCCTCGCTCCAAAGACGCTCAAGTCGATAGTAATCGCGCTCCTTTGGGGCAAAAACATGAATGATAATATCACCGTAGTCGAGAAGAATCCATCCTGTTTCAGCATCGCCCTCACGATAGAGCAGTTGCGCTCCCTGTTTTTTCAAGTCATCGTTCAGTGCGTCCGCGATAGATTGAATCTGACGAGTGTTGTTACCTGTACATATGACAAAGTAGTCCGCTATCGACGAAATGTCGCGGATATCGAGCAAAAGAACGTCCGACGCTTTTTTGTCAGCCGCGATATCGACTGCTGCTTTTGCTAACTGGGCAGGCTCTAGCTGAATTCCCTCCACAAGTACTCCCTTAATAGCACATTACTTATCATGTGCAGATGTTGTTCTATGGAACAGTTTGGCTTTTCTTTGTAAGCATTATAACATGACATGACGAAGTTGTTAAGTATGTTGGGAGAAAGCATGAGTGTTTCAGGAAAGATGCTATCCCTGCTCTCTTCCCTAAAAACAACAAAGGGGCGAATCTACTATTGTTTTACTTACTCAATAACTCTGAGCCACTCTTCTTTCGTGGTATGATGAGCAACATCACCTCTCTGTAGCAATTCTGAACGTAACTCGCCTAGAGTACCCCATCCTTCTGCATCAACATCATATTTGTGAATGGTCTCTTCGTTACGTTGGTGTACCCAGACAAAAGTATCATCAGCAAGCGTTGTATATTTATCGACAACTCCGCTTAACACTTCGCGTACTACATCTTCTACAAAATGCGGGTTTGTGTGCGCTTTGTTGACGATATACAACTCATCTGGTCGTTTAAGAAGAGCATAGTTTTCAGAACTCATCGCGTTCTCGACCAGCGCTACAAGGTCTCCGGCTTCGATGTCCTGCTCCGTCCCAATAAGCAGAGTGGCACGCCCTCGCTGATTATGTGTTGCCAGCGGCGTTACGCTCAACATTTTCTCGATGGCGTCCTGTTGGAAACCCTCTTCCTGCAAGCGCATTCTTGCAAACGAATGCACCATGTCCTGGGCGCATGGGCAAGCAACCATACCTTCAACCTCGACACCCAGCAATCGTCGGCTACCTTCTCGCGTTGCTACCGCCTGTGCCAACAGGCCATACACCTCCTGAGTGCGGCGACCTGATACTGGCGTCCACTTTTGTAGCGGGAGCGAAGTATGAATATGAACCTCTGCACGCGATACCACCTGCCGCTCTACAATTGCCTGTGCCACCGACTCCGCAAGTAGCTCAATGCGAGGCCAACTCGTATTTGCCTTGTCTTCCAGGACTTCTTCGAGTACGTCGCTGAAGCGTGACATATGCACGCCTGCTCGCTTGGTATTCAGATCGGCGTACAAATCAAAGGTTGCCTCGAACCATTGTTGTCGCTCGCCCTCACCCAGCAACAAGGCTTTTTTGACGCCAACGACGCCCGCGCGACCAAGACGTACATGAATGGAGGGCGCACCACTTTGAATATCTCTGTCAAGCGCAATCTTCAGATTTGCCGCCAGCAAGGTTATGCCTTCATGCGATACACCTTCTGCTAACTCTTGCACTGTGCGACCGCTTGAAGGATCGATCATATTTGGTGATATTTCGACAAGCGGAACAAGCACAAATGCCCGTTCTTGCATACGTGGATGCGGAATAGTCAGCGCATCTTGCTCAAGTTGCGCGTTGTCATATAACAAAATGTCGATATCTATAGGACGCGGCCCATTACGGAAGGAGGGTTGCCTTCCCAGCGCGACCTCGATGGCCTTTACTTCCTGTAGCAACGCTTGCGGCGAAAGCTCTGTTTTGCCGCAGAGAACCATATTGAGAAAGCGCGGCTGGTCGAGATACCCTACAGGCTCAGTCTCGTAGACCGATGAGAGCGTATCTATCTCTACCTTCTCGCGCAATCGTTGTATCGCTGCCGCAAGATTTCCACGCCGATCCCCAAGATTCGACCCAAGCGCAAGATAGACAATGTGCGTAGGGGTGCTGGTACGTGGAAACAGTGGCGAAGCGTTTGTATCAAAACTCATGAAAAACAACCTCTCTAAAAAGACGTTCTAATCCCAAGATATTATAACAAACGGCTTGTTCAATTTGTTTCCGCTTCTCTTCATTTCTGGAAAACCCATACATTACTGAAAACTGCCTCGGTTCCACCTACGCTATCGCCTCCAACAAGAAAACCAATCAAGCCAGATGTATAGGTATCATCGCTAAACGTTGTCACCAACAATTGTTTATTCATGTAGAAACGAAACTGATTTCCCGTTGCAACAATTAAAAATGTATTGATCTGTCCATAGCCGTCAATAATAGCATTGGAATAGGTCCAATCAATCAGTACGAGCCAATTGAGCGGGTCATCTCCTATTGCCCTTACGAAACGATAGTAGCCTTGCTCACTTATCTCTAAGACGTAAAATGCCCGCGTATCGGGTCTAAGTCGAAAGACGACGCCATAAATATCGCCTCGTATAAGCTGCGCCTGAGCCGTAATTACCACGTTAGAAAAAGTTCTTTGGTTAGAATAACACCATGCCACTGTATGCGTCGTTTGTGTTGCAGATGCGTAGACGTGATACCCCTGCGGCGAAAAGTAGCATTGTATCCCGTCGTCTAGCCAACCCCCGCCTCGCATAGTCATGTCGTCTGCATACAGTACATTTCCAGCACTCAGCGAGGCCGTAATACCAGCAGTTGCTCGTACCCGCGCTTGTGCTGCTAGCGTCGCTTGAATGTTGACAGTACTTGTCGGTGTCGGTGTTTTAATGTGTGGCATGCTTGTTGCTCGCGTGGTATGACCAGTGCTTACGGGAGGGGTGCCTCTCGTTTGCCACGTTGTGCCCGCAAATAGTGCTAGCGACAGTAAGAAGAGACAAAGTAGGGCAATCAGTGTAGTACGTAATGGCTTTCCAGGTGTGCGTTGCTCGGCAAGAAACGGCAGGGGAGATGGGGCATGTTTGAGTGGAAACAACGGCACTTTTTCATCTTCCGCTAGTAATTCCTGTGTTGAAAGAATATGTGTATCACGCGATAATTTGGCAGGTATATGTGAAAAATCGTTTTCATGTGTCTCATTATGTGTTAGTAAATCATGATTGAAAAATCTGTTTGCATGTTCTTGTTGCAGTGCTTTTCTGTATGCGGCGGCGAATATGCGCGCTTCCTGATAACGCTCGTTGGGGTCTTTCTCTAATGCTTTCAGAATGACATCCTCAATGGACTGCGGAATGTCTGGATTGATCTCGCGTGGTCGCGGCGGCTGCGATTGAATATGTTTGAGCGAAACAGCAACCGGAGACTCTGCTGTAAAGGGAAGGCGACCGGTTAGCATTTGATAGAGAACAACGCCCAAAGCATAAAGGTCGCTACGGTAGTCATGCTGACCATTAGATTGTTCCGGTGCCATATATTCTGGTGTGCCGATCATCGCGCCTGCGTGTGTCAGCGACTCCGCCTCTACCTTTGCTTTGACAAGGCCAAAATCGACAAGGTACGCGTGCCCATCCAGGCGTAGCAGAATATTGGATGGCTTGACATCACGATGCACAACGCCGTGGTCGTGTGCATATTGCAATGCGGATGCGATTTGCTCAAGAAAGCTCCCTGCCTCCTCTAAAGTAAGTTTCTCTCTCTTCAAAAGATAATCACGGAGCGTCCCACCTTCGATATAGGGCATAACGAGGTAGTACCACGGACGTTGCTCTCCAAAATCGTAGAGAGCTAATATATTGTCGTGCGAGAGCGTCCCAACAGCCAGAGCTTCGCGCTCAAAGCGACGTACAAATGGCTCGTCGCTGCCATATAGCACCTTGACCGCAACCTTGCGCCGCACTCGACGGTCATAGCCAAGGTATACCTCGGACATACCGCCTTGGGCAACACGGCGTCGAAGTTCATAGCGACCAAGCGTCGAACCTTCTATTCCCTTTACCACATCTGCCTCACTTCCCACAACCTAAAAGAGAATATAGATTTATAAACAATGGAGACCTTTATGGTCTCCATTGTTTATAAGACTGATTAACTTACTGTCCAGTAACGTTCGAGACAAACGGTTTCGACAGGTCGAATCGCGTGAGTATATGTTTCCATTGCTCTGTGCATGGTTGCTGTATCGCCGAAGTTCGGGCCAATTTGCGAGGTATACAAGTCGGAGGCTTCTAAGCGATAGGGCAGCATCTCAGACATCTCGACAAGTGCTGGCTCCAGATTTTCGCCCAGTTCTTGCATGCGAGCCTCGCGTGCGCCCTGCTTCAATACATACGGAAACTCTTCGTAGAGATACACCTTCGAGCCACGCTGTACGAGTCGATCTACCGCAGATGCGACCAGTTGATGGTCAACATGATTTCCCACGCCCAATGGACCGTACCACGCGGCATCAGGTAAACGCTCTGCCTGCGCGACCAAATCCGCGGCTAACTGATGGTCGATGGGGAGGTCGCCATTGTTGACACTACCCCCAATCAACTGCTCTTTCGAGGTGTAGTATGGGGGATTGCCACGATAAATCGCTTCGAGATAGTCGAGCCACAGGTAATCGACTTGTAGGTAATCGAGGGCAGCAGCATCTTCACGGCGACGCGTCTCCATTGCCGCCCCTACGCCCTGACTAGGGCTGACACCCATTTCGCGGTGAATTTGTGACGCGACAGAGCTAAGTTGTGTGTTCTCAGAGGGTACACCCGCGAAAACAGTAATCACAAGCGGACGTAGCCCGTTGCTAAGTTGTACGGCGAGCGTTCCACCACAGGAGAAGACGACATCATCGAGATGCGGTGCGAGAAAGATGTGTCTGTGTCGAGTTGTAATATCGTTCAAGCTTTTTAGTTGCACTATGATAAACCTCCGTAAAAGAAAAATATATATGTAATATAATGCTGAATAGGTATTATGGCAACTTTACCCCGTCATCCGCCTGGTCGAGAAGTCCGTCTTTTACAAGTCCATCCACAATTTTTTGTAGCCACTCATCATCGTCTGCGCTAAAATCTGGTTTCAGTTGCGGCCCCAGTTCGCTCAATGGTATTCTCTGCGACGAAGGTAGAGAACGTAGTAGGCTCACGATACGCCCACGAAAATAGCGATTACTACTGGTAAACGGTTGGCTCTTGTATGCTGGCTTTTTCTCTGCCACTTTCCGCAGTTGTCTGAAAACTGTACCAGAAGGAAAGAGGCTATGCTGACTCATTTCAGCATATGCACTACAGGTTTCCTGTACTGGACACTGCCCACAGCGTGGGTTATTGCTGGTGCAAAGAGTGGCACCGAGGTCCATCAACGCCTGATTCCAGTTGTACGCTTCGCCAGAAGGCAGTACCTGTTCTGCAAATGCGAGCATCTGGGCATCGTTCAGTTTGGGTTCGGGATGTTCCAGGCCAAAGAAAATGCGATGCAGCACACGCCGAATATTCGTATCGACGGTGGCAACCTGCTTGTGGTAGGCGAAGCAAGCGATGGCACCTGCTGTATAGCGACCAACACCCTTCAACTTCAGCAGTTCTTCGATAGTATCGGGAATACGTCCTTGATACTCAGCAATCACTTGACGCGCGATGGATTGTAGCCGTACCGCACGCATATTGTAGCCAAGTGGCACCCATACCGAGATAACATCGGCTGTTGCTGCGGCAGCAAGTGCTTCTAACGTCGGAAACGCGGTGAGAAATTGAAAGTATTTAGGCAAGACGCGATCAACCTGTGTCTGTTGCAACATGATTTCCGACACAAGAATTGCGTAGGGATCGCTAGTGATGCGCCAGGGCAGGTCACGTTTCTCTACTGCATACCAGTTGAGTAAGGAAATATGAACGCGTCCTGTAAAGTCTGGTTGAGAAGAAGAGTGCGCGGAGAAGGGTGAAATGCTCATTTAGGACTTACTCGGTTGTGAGGGCACCGTCCGCGTTGCCTCCTGCTTTTTGCCATTATCTGTTGCTTGACTAGCTGCCTCATTGCGTTTGCGAGCCATAAGTGAGAACACCGTATCGCCGCCTTCTTGCCAGCATTTGGCATCGGGCGAAGGTAGGTTCTCACACAGAATCCAGTCGTTCGCATCTTTCAGCACATGCCCCTTTACACACTTCGCGTACATCACATGGTCGTTCAAGTCTGCATCTTCCGGTTTCACATGAGGCGAGGCAATCTTAGGAATAAAAAATCTACACCACGGCACGAGTAGGTACCTTCCTTATTTTCAATATACCCTTCATGACATGAAGGATTGCCACCATTATGCATCTTTAGAACAATGCTGGTAGTAGCTTGGAGCTAATTATAACGCATTTCGCCTAAGTTTGCTACTAGTGTAAATCCAAAAATTCAGCGGGAGATTTCTGTACAATTAAGTAGGTGGATCAGAGGGTTTCGATGTCTTTTTGCCTCTCTGATATACCGATACAATGTTGCGTCTTCAACAAGGCGAAGTGCCAGAGCAATCTTCCTACAACATAAGAAATCAGCAGCCCGACAGACCCCCAGATTACCAGCATCATCAGTGGATCTATCTCCACATGCAACCTCGTGTAATAAGCTACATCGAATTCTCCAAAAACCTGGATTACTACAATAGAAATCACCAGCAGAACAATCAGAGCCATCGTCCGCACCAGGAAAGATGAGCGTGAACGAGAATGACAGAGAAGAGCCAGCCAGACCAGCGCACAAAAAGGGAACAGCCAGTTCAAATGATAGAGAAAAATCTGCACAGCAAAAAGAGGGGCCAGGACCGCATCAAAGCTTCCATGAGCCACAATCACATCGGAGGGACGATAACTTGAAAGCTGACTGAAGAAGAGAGGCACAGATTTGAGAAAAAATTCAAATGGATGATGCAGAATGATCGATTGTGCAAAATCAGCCGCTGCTTTCGCATGATTCTGCTGCAATTGAGATGAATGACCAATAATCTGCCATGGGCTGTATGTCCCATGTTGAATATAAGAGTTAATAAAGTGGCTGATAGTAGGATTAGCAGGAGATTCGTCCTGCATACGATACTCGACAATTTTGCCAAAAATATTGACGTAACTGATGGTTGTCAAGGTCGGTGTACCACTTATAAAGTAATTGGCAACAATATAACAAATCACAGGAAGATAGAGTATAAGCAGAGCGACAAACAACCGACGTATGAATTGCTTCCTGGGTATATCTGTCCGCTTGCTCCAGTACAGATAAGGAAATAACAAGCAAGGGAAGAAGACCCACTCCGGCCTGATAAAGAGCAAAAAGCCTGTCATAGCTATTGCCAGCCAGAGATAACGCCAGTGACTTGTTTTAAGAAAGAGAACCACCATCAGAACCATAGTCGTGACCAGCCAGAGGGATAGTCCTTCCGTCATAATTGGCTTTACAAAAGAAATGAGGATCACGTCAGTTCCTACAAGCAAGCTTATAGCAAAGGCCAGCCAAGTTTTACGAAAGAGATAGCATCCCAAAACATACACTTCCCCGACCACGCACACAAAGAGTATCCCCTGGACAATCTCTACCGCAGTCAGATTCCCCTGCCCGCTGATGGCAAAGATAAGCAGAAGAAACAAAGGATAGGTCGGAAGGCGCTGATCATTGACTGGATTACCGATTAACTGCATCTGATGCATGGAGTAAAGGTAACTCGGCGTATCCAGGGTTTGCTCAATTGGCGGGTAGTTTAAATAATAAAGAATAGTCACCAGAGCGGCAATAACAATCAGGAGTATACCCAGGAGCACACCAAGTCTGGGTTGCCATTTACGCATAACAATACCTCAAACTATGGTTCCTCTCTGAGTGTTAGTACCGTCTCTAACGGAGTGTTGCCCATGTTCCCTGGCCTCTTTCTTCCCAATGGGCCGATACATGAGCGAAGTTGATAGATTCCTAAGCCGAGAGAACCCCAGACAACAAGGATGATCAACGGATCAAAAATGATGTGGACGCGCATGTAATCGCTCTCGTAGTAGCCACCGAGCGTCGTGATGATCACCGCATAGCTCACAACCAGGGCCAGCAGCCCCATAGCCTGCACACAGAAAAGAGGCCGGGTTTTACGGTACAAGCAGAGAGCAAACCAGACAAGCACGCAGAGCGGGAAGAGGATATTTGAGCTATACAGGCACTGTTGGAGCTGAAAGAGGAAATTCAGCGGTTGGTCGTAGGGGCCATGACGATTTTGTTGAATAAGTGCTACCGGGTAATAGTGGTAGAGCGAGGTAAAGAAGAACGGCACTGACTTGAACAGCATTTCTCCGGGGTGGTGCAGAATAATATCGCGTGCCCAATCTGCCGAGGACTGAGCATTATTTTGGGAAAGGATGGGTGCTTGCCCCATGATCCCATAGGGGCTGGTATAGCCGAGCTGCATATAGTGATCGTAGATCTGGCTCAGAGCCGGATTATGGGGGGTCTCGTCCTGCATCCGATACTGAATAACCTTCCCGATCAGGTTCATATTGCTGACTGCCGAGAGGCTGGGCATATGATTGATGCGTGCGTTCGCAACCACATAACCTCCAACAAGCAAATAAATGATCGCCAGCGAGCTGACTACACGTCGCACAATCGCCTTTGTACAGGGCTTTTTTTTCGTCATCAGGATAACAGCAAGAAAAAGTAGGCAGGGAAGGAGAATCCATTCAGGCCGTGTAAAAAGCAGGAAGCCCAGGCCAACCACGCTGAGCCAGAAATAGCGCGGACGCAGCGTCTTCACAAAGGCCACTGTGCAAAGCATAATCGTGGTCAGTAGCCAGAGTGAAAGCCCCTCTGTCATGATGGGCTTGACATAGGAGATGAGAATAACATTTGTTCCCATCAATACTCCAACGCCAAAAGCCAGCCATTTTCGGCCTGTTATCAACAGAAGCAAGAGGTAGACCTCCAGTGTCGCCAGAATAAAGAGAATGCCCTGGACAATGCTGACCGCCATGAGATTCCCCTGACCTGCAACGGTATACACCGCCAGCAGGAAGAGAGAGTAGGTTGGTAAGCGAAAAACGTTCACGGGATTGCCCGTTGTCTGCAATTGTTGCAAGGCGGTCAGATAGCCAGGAGTGTCCGCAGTGTTTGCAACGAAAGGAGCATTGAGATAAAAGAAGAGGACCATCCCGGCAGTAATCAGAAAAAGGATGGCCCACAGGTATAAGGGCTTACGATTGTTGACAACTTTTTGAGAGGCAAGCATTGTAATGTCCCCTTCATTTTTGCAAATAGAAAGCACGTCATCATTTTTCCGACGCTCCATCCTCGGCTTTCGGCAGATTGTGGAGAAGTCATGACAACTTTTTTCTCCTAGAAGAAGGCATCGTTCTCGTCTTCTCAGAGTATACCTCATGACCCACAGAATTGTACAGATTTCGCCCATAGAATCTTGGGATATTCTTGGCGAACAAGAACATATTCTTGAGTGTTTGAGGAATATGCTTATGTTAATGGAGGAATAAGATTTTTATAGCTGCATTGTGGCTTATTACTCTGCTAGTAATTGTAAATCCTGTAAAAGAGTTCGAGTAGAGATTATGGACGCTGTTAATTGTTCAGCATCTCCCCCTAGATTGCTCAAAACAGTTTCGACCCCATGTACAAAATCATGTGGAACTATCTTGAAGTGGTTCACGCTTCTTGCCAGATTCTTCTCGCTCAAGAAATAGGTTTCGTTAAGAGCATACAGTACCTGTACAAGCATACTTATAGCGCGTGTAACACAGCCAGTTGTGAAGTAAACATCGCCTCGTTTCGCAGTTTTGTATCCGTTCTCTAAACTGAAGTTTGCCGACCATAAGTTATAATTGATTATCGCTTGCTTTAATGGTTGCGGATAAGTAACAACTTTAGCTTTAAGCTGAGAGATGATACCATTGGGGTCATAGAGCGGCAGGCATATCTGTGTCTCAGCACAGTACATGTAGCTGTAGAAGCCGTAGGGAGGCTGTTGCAAATAATCAACCTCGAATACCCCTTTGTTACAGTTATCGAGTGTACGCGCGACAAAGTCGCTGTCCCGATACAGAAAATCAACGCGTTGCCCTTGAATAGTGAGCCAGCTTCCACCGTTTACCCAACGTCCCCAACCTCCAATGTCTGTCACAACAGGATCGGGGGTATCGTTCAACAGCGTGGCGATAGTACGAATTTGTGTTGTATCAAGCGGCTGCTCTTCGCGGTAATAGATGGCTATGTCGATATCGGAGTCGGGGTGTTGCGTACCAGAGGCATAAGAGCCGCCAAGCACAAGTGCCTGTACGCCTCGTACTTGTTTGAGGCGAGCTACAATATTTTCGATTAAGGAGGAACGCTCCATCTCTCTGTTATGCTCTCTGGCTTATGGCGAAGCGGAACCACCACGTCCCTGTGTTGAACGCAAAAATAACATAGAGAATTGTCCACGCATCGCGGATGACACCATAGCTTGCTGCCATTGCCAGGAAGAACATACAGGCAAGTGCTGAAAGCTGTTTCAGGCGCACATTGCGTAAGTGCCAGCGAAAGCTTCCGATGCGACTGCCGCGATACGTATAAAGCGTTATGCCTGTTAGTGTGAGCAGTGCTACAATGCCAGCGATACCCACAACGCCGAGGATTATTGAAAAAATAGATGTATCTGTCATCATCGCCTCTTATGTGCTGATAATTTTCTGTAACAAAGAGGTCTACGTACTGATAGTATACCATGATGAAGGTATGTAATGTATCATGTATCGTAACAACTTTACGAGGAGGCGTATGTGCTAGCAGAGGAACTGCACGTCATAGACGCGGACGCTCCGTCATGGCCTGGAATACGTCCACTACTTCACGCTGCAATGCTACTTGAGCAGAACGAGAGCCTTGTGTGGCACGGCTGGAATAGAGCACAAATTTCGACATTTCTGACATCACTACCAGCTCATTGCACTATTTTAGCTGGTGTGTGGGAGGTGAGCGATGATGAGGTGCAACAGGAGCAGCTTGTACTCAGTTGTGTGTGTGAGATAACGAACGGCGATGTGCAATCGATTCGCACCTTTGAGTCGCTACGAGGCGAGGCACTGCCAGTATTGCAAGAGTTAGAGCCGGGGTTTGAACATGCGTTAGAGATTATGCGAGTTGTGCGGCAAACTGTCGCGCCCGTCGCATGGGCTATCTTTACTGATAAGACGACATGGGACGAGTGGGTCTATTCTGGCGACGAAAACGTAATACATAAAGGTGAAATGCTTGCCGCACTTGCCGCACAGGGACGTTGTGTACTTATGGGCAGTCAAGCGCGAAATTTCCAATTGTAGGAGAGAACATGTCTATGGAACAGGCGACGCCTTTGATCTGGAACCCTATTTTGCGCCAGGACTTGATTAACGCACCTAACCGTGCGAACCGGCGTGAAGGCACAAACGAATGCCCCTTTTGTGCCGATATCACAAACGGAAAGGTGGGGCCGGATACTCAGGTATGGTTACACCCGAACGATTTCCCGCCCATTCGCCCACCTGTGGGCGAGGCATACGTCGTCATTTACAATCGTGACCATAACCGCACGTTTCCACAATTGACGGTTGATGAGGTGTTCGCTGTGACGCAATTGTGGCGCGACCTCTATCGTGACCTCGCGTCGCGTTATCCCACTGTGATGATCTTCGAGAATAGCGGCGAGGCCATTGGACAGACGCAGCGACATCCACACGGACAGACCTACGGTGTCTCCGTTGTTCCTCCAACATTAGATCGCGAAATGGAAACCGTTGCCCTGGATGATGCCGCTGGACGCGGCTGCCCCTTTTGTCGCGTGCGAGAAGAATTGAGCGATGGCCCTCAGCAGGTTGCGGCAACCGAGACATGGCAAGCGTTTCTCCCTCCCTACGTGCGCTATCCCTACGAGACGCATCTCTATCCGCGTCGTCACGTCGCCAATTTAGCAACAATGCAAGACAATGAACTGCGTGACCTTGCCTCGTTACTTTTACAGGTAATTCGCGGCTACAACGCGCTTGATAATGGCGAGATGGCTCCGATGCCGTACCTCCTCGGTTTACATCAACTTGCCGACGAGCGGTTTCATCTGCATGTTGAGATACAGGCCATCAAACGCGCACCGGGAAAACTGAAATTTGCCGCTTCGTCAGAGGGATTGTGGGGTCTATGGTCAAACGACTCATCACCTGTACAAAAGGCTCAGGAGCTACGCGAAGCGATTGCAAAGGAAATAGTTCTACCTAAGGAAATAATTGTACAGAAAGAGGGAGAATAATGCCAACATTTCCTCAGCCTGCTTTAGACTCAGCAGAGAAATTTCCTATAGCCTTTCATGATGACGCGCAGTATGCTAGTCCTTTAGGCATAGCGTGGGCACCAGGGCGTGTCAATCTCATTGGTGAGCATACTGATTACAATGATGGTTTTGTCTTGCCAATCGCGGTAGACCGTGTAGCCAGTTTCGCAGGTCGTCGGCGCGACGATGGGATTGTGCGGCTCTGGTCGATGCAGTATGAAGAGTACGCGCAATTCTCAGTGGAAGAGTTGCCTGAGAGCTTTCAGCAACAACGGGACAAGTTACCTACATGGGCGCGTTATGTACTTGGCGTTGCATCTGAAATCGCTTCGGCGTCGCTACCGCTCTCTGGGTGCGACGCTGTACTGAGCGGTGATGTACCTCTTGGCGGCGGCATGAGTTCATCGGCTGCGTTAGAGGTGGCGACGCTGCAATTTTTCTCCTGGCTCTCACAGGGAGGCTTCACAATTGGTACAGAGGGTGAAGTACTGACACCGATGAAGGCGGCAGCTCTCTGTCAACGTGCCGAGCATGCCGCGTCTGGTTTACGTAGCGGCATTCTCGATCAGGCTGCGTCTTGTCTCGGTCAACCAAAAAAGGCTGCCCTGATCGATTGTCGCTCTCTGGAGTATCGCTACCTGCCTTTTGATGATCCGCACGTCTCATTAGTGATTCTTGATACGAATACGCGCCGCGAACTCTCTAGCTCCGGTTATAACGACCGTCGCCGCGAGTGCGAAGAGGCTGTTGCATTGTTACGCGAACTCATTGAGCCAAAGGGAGAAGAGCAGCAAATCACGGCGTTGCGCGACATTACACAGGAGCAATTCGACGTATATAAACACGACTTGCCAGAGGTGCTACAGCGTCGTGCGGGCTACGTCATCGCCGAGGATGCACGCGTGCTGAAGGTTGCGAGTTTGCTAGAGAATGGCTATGTCGAGGCAATCGGACCAATACTCTGGCAGGGTCATGCTGGTTTGCGTGACGATTACGAGGTGAGCAGCAAAGAACTGGATGTGCTGGTGGATATCGCGCATAGCATTCCAGGCGTACTCGGTGGTCGTATGATGGGCGGCGGCTTCGGTGGCTGTACTATCAATCTTGTGCGTAACGAGTCTATCGAGGCTCTATCACAGGCAGTAGAGCAGCAGTATCCAGAGAAAACAGGCAAGCAGCCCGCGATTGAGGTGTGTCAAGCGGCAGGCGGTCCTGGCAATGCCACGCTGAATTCTTGAGATATAGGAATAAGAGAGGAGCGTGTCATGACGCTTCACGAAGAACGTCAACAGACAATTGTGGCGATCCTTACTCAACTACAACTGCCTGTGGGCGTTACAATACGCGCATGGGCAGAAGAGGACTTTGCCGCTATCCAGGAATTGTCCACCGCTCTAGGCTGGCCTTCGCCGCAGAGTAGGCCAGAAGAGTCGCTTGCTGCCTGGAAAAACTCGTGGCCTACGCTTGTTGCAGCAGATGCTGAGCGTGTAGTCGGCTTTGTGCGAGCCTTTACCGATGGCAATATTACAACATATGTGCCCGAACTGCTTGTTGCGGCGGACATGCAGAGACGTGGTATTGGACGTGCGCTTCTCGATGCATGTCATCTTCTCTATCCACGTACTCGCATAGACCTGCTCTCAGAGGAGACTTCGCAAACCTTCTATATCGCGCATAGTTTTCGCATGATTGGGCCAGGGCTAAGAAAAAGCTATGTATAACATTGCATGTGAGAAAGAGCAACTAACATGAAACTGTTTCTCTCTACCGATTTTGAAGGTACAAGTGGTATTGTGGCGTGGGAGCAAATCATTGAGGGCAACCCGGAGTATGAACAGGGGCGACGTTTGCTCACCAACGAGGTGAACGCCGTAATCACAGGTGCGATTGCAGGTGGTGCAACTGAGTTTGTCGTCAACGACGCGCACCACAACATGCGTAACCTGCATCCACAAGACCTCGCAGGACGTGCCACGCTTATCACGGGCAAGCATAAGCCGCTCTATATGATGGAAGGCTTGGATGCGAGCTTTGATGGCGTCTGTTTCGTGAGCTATCACGGCTCCTTTGGTGCCGAACACGCCATCCTCTCTCACACCTACAACCCTGGTGCTATCTGGGAGGTGCGTATCAATGGCGAGGTCGTCGGTGAGTCTGGTTTGAATGCGCTTGTCGCGGCACACTACGGTGTACCCATCATTCTTGTGAGTGGAGATGCAGCAACGGCGGTGGAGGCGCGTGCTATTGCTCCTGATGCCGAGAAGGTGATTGTCAAAGAGTCGAGAGGGCGTTTTGTTGCGGCTCATATTCATCCCACTCTTGCCTGTGAGATGCTTGAGGCAGGAGCAAGTCGCGCGACTCAAAGACTAGCAGCGATGCAACCGCCACAATTTACGCTACCCGTTACCGTAGAAGTAACCTTTCTTGTCGCGGACATGGCGGAGATGGCTCTATGGATACGCGGCGTCGAGCGCGTCGCGCCCCGCACCGTAAAGATCGTCAGTGAAAATATGCTCGACTTGTATCGTACATTCGTGACTATTGTCGCCCTCACACGCTCGCTTGTGGATCGCTAACATCAACAATAGAGGATAGACCAAAAACAGTGCGGTACCGCACCATTTTTGGTCTATCCTCTATTGTGACGTTAATTCGCTGGTGCCGTCGCTGCTGGTGTCTCTGTTATATCTTCTTCAACGGAGGTGGAGTAGTTCTGATTATCCTCGATGCGCTCAGCTATCTCCGTCAAAACGCTCAAACGATTTTCGATCTCCTGCGCCTGTCCATGCAGCGAATGCAACTCGACCGATAGTCTATGGAACTGTCCATCGCCTACTGGAAACCGCTCTGTTTCGCTATACTCTGGTGTTGTTTCGGTCTCCATATTTGGGACAGGGAGACTGGGCAGCGTTGGTGCGCCACCCTCTGCGATTGCAGATGTTGCGCTCAACTGGAGCGGCTCGTTGTCTACCCTTGTAACGCCCTGTTTAGGCGTTTGTGGTTCTCCGCGCAGGAGAAATACTATTCCTACTATAGTTACCAGCGCAACTGCGAATAGTGCGCCGATGATGAGTGTACTCATATATAAAGCTCCTTATTGCTCACATTGTTATTCTGCAAATACCATAGCACGCGGCGATGTTTCTTCGTCTGAACCTTCGGTCGTAGCTGTATTCCGTTCCGCCCCAGGAGCAGGTGTCTTTGGACGCGATTTGCTTACGAACAGGACCGCAACAATAGCAAGGAATGTGACGACCAAACTAAACTTAAATGCGTCCTGAATAGCAAGTATATAACTTTGTTCTTGTACAAGACCGCTGATGGTTTGAAGCGCAGCCGCTCGTGCCGCGATAATATCCCCACCTTGTGAAACGAACAGTGCCTGTAGGCGTGGTAGCAACTGACCAAGCTGCGAAGCTGGTGTGACCGATTGTGCAAGATGCCCGTAGTGTATTTTCGTTTGCGTCTGTACAAGTGTAGCAAGCACCGCTATACCTAACGAACTGGCTACGGCGCGTGCGACGGTATTGAGCGATGATGCCTGTGCTAATTGGCGTGGCCTTATCTCAGAAAGTCCGGCAACGGTAAGTGGTTGCACGCAAAAACCGAGTGCTAGACCGCGAATAATCAGCACAAACTGTAGCCAACCATAGGACGAGTAGAGCGAGAGAAACGAAAGCTCCCATGTTGCGAGCGCGAGTATCAGTAATCCAGGAATCATCACGCCTCGTACACCGATACGGTCAACAAGCCGTCCTCCTACGATTGTAGCGACCATCGCTGCCAATGCTTGTGGCAGAAGCAATAGACCAGCCTCGAACGCGCTCTGACCACGCAAATTTTGTAGGTAGAGCGGAAAGAGAAACACGCCGCCAAACAGACTGAAAATCACAAACAAACTTGCGATGATGCTAAGGGTAAAAGGCCGATTCGTAAACAAACGCAGATCGAGTAGTGGCCTTCCCTCTCTTCTCACAATACTCAGCTCGACAAAAACAAAAACTGCTATCGCGATCAGTCCGCCAATAATTGAGCCAATCACTTGCCCCGATCCCCACCCATCTGTACTTGCATCGGATAGTCCATACAGAACCAGTGTAAGGCCGAGCGCGACAAAGAAAAAGCCCAGAAAGTCGAAACGTTGGTTCGCCTGTATCGGAGTCTCGCGAATAAAAAGAATCACCAGGATAATTGCCAGAATACCAATAGGCAAGTTGATGAAGAAGATTGCTTGCCAACCTGCATAGGTGACGAGATAGCCGCCGAGTGTTGGGCCAATAGCAGGCGCGAGCAAGGCGGGGACGCCGAAGACGCCGGACGCGATACCACGCTCTTGCGGCGGAAATTCGCGGAAGAGCATGGTAATTGATAGTGGAAACAATGCTGCTCCACCCGCACCTTGCAGGATACGGAAAAAGATGAGTGCTGGTAAACTCCATGCGATTCCGCATAGCATTGAACCAATCGTGAAGGCACCCAACGAAATGATGTAGAAGCGTTTTGTGCCCAACGTGTCTGCAAAATACCCTGCTGTAGGCGTGACAACGCCCTGCGTGAGAATATACGCAGTAAGCACCCACTGCACGCTGTGAATGTCCGCGCCAAAAGCAGTTTGTAGGCGTGGTATAGCAATGTTCACAATCGTCTGGTCAAGGATGCTCATAAACACCCCAAACACTACAACGCTTGCGACCACCCATTTGTATGCCAGTCCGCCTTCGCGTCGCGTGGCTTGTACATTCGCTTGCATGGAAAGAGGCTCCTTTTTCTAAACAAAAAACAAAGATAAAAGACTCTTTGGAAACATACGCTGTTGGAATCAAGTCTCTTTTGTGAGAGGAGGTTACAATTCGTATGATGTTGCAAGATGAGAGCTTGCACAAAAAGTATAACAAAAAATACTATATAATTTAGTATCTAACCTAAGTATAGTGAAGCCGCAGAGAAAAGTCAAACAGAGGAGGCTTACTTCTCCCCTCTAGTATAGACACGTCTTTGTAGAGGGAATAGTGGCTATGCTATACTGCAAATGCTGATGTGTACTGCTTTTAGTATAGCATGATAGAGAGAGGATGTATTTTCTATGGCATCGCGTCTGATTCGTCCTCCCCAATTGCGTCTTCCTACAGAGGCGCGGGATCGGCACGCGACATGGTTGGAGCTATTTTACGATCTTGTCTTCGCGGTAGCTATCTCTGCTCTAGGCAGTAGGTTGAGTAGTGGCGATGGACCATTGCATCTGCTGCAGTTCGCCTTCCTCTTCCTGCCTGTGTGGTGGGCGTGGTGTGGACATACTGTGTACGATACGCGCTTTGATACAGATGACCTTTTTCAACGCCTTGCCACGTTTGGCATGATGCTGGCGGCAGCGGCGATGGCTATTTTCATTCCACGAGCGTTTGAAGGTCAGGCAACTCTCTTTGCGGCCTCTTACGTTGTCGCTCGTTCCTGTTTGCTTGTCATGTATCTGCGGGCGCGTCATTATGTACCGGAAGTGCGTGCGATTACAGATTTATATCTCAGAGGCTTTAGCATCGGAGTGGTGCTTTGGGCTGTTTCGATTTTTGTGCCTGCACCGCTCTGTTACGTCTTGTGGTGTGTGGGCTTGGTAATTGATTTCGCAACGCCCTGGCTCGGCCTACGAGCGTTGAAGCCTGCGCCGCTTGATACTAGTCATCTACCGGAACGCTTTGCGTCCTTTACGATTATCGTGTTGGGCGAAATTGTGTATGTCATCATCATGGGGGTAGCGGAGAGTAAAACACTGATGCTTTCATTTGTCGCGGCGGCACTTACATTTTGCGTGACGGTCTGCATCTGGTGGGTCTACTTTCTGTTTATTGATGAGGCCCCCTATGTCAGAAATCTGGGTACAGGCCAACCCTATATCTACGCCCACTTACCGTTATTGATTGGCTTGACGATCATTGGCATTGGTATGGGGCGTGCCGTTGAAGAGGTGGCGCAAGCAACATTGCTATCTGAAACGCGCTGGTTGCTGGTAATTGGCTTCACTGTTTGGATCTTTTCGGCTTTAACGCTCAAACTGGTCTCTTTGCGTCATCTGCCAGAAGGCAGAATACTTATACGCTTTCTTGTCGTGGCGGCTATTGTAGCAATCATGACTCTAGGGGCAGGACTGCCTCCTCTTGTACTCCTTAGTGTACTTGTAGCTGTGCTGATTGCGTTTGTTGTGTTTGAGATGCATTATTGGCGGCAGTGGTCTCAGCAGACTGCTCAACAGGAACAGGAGCCTGAAACATAAGCGTGTATTCACCAATGGAGAGAATGTCGTCATTCTGCAATACATGCCCGACATTCTCTGCTAAACGTTGCCCGTTGATTATCACACCGTTGATGCTGTCCCAATCATAGATAACAAGATTGTGCTGTTCGCGTCGAATAATCGCATGTCGCCGTGAGGTGCTATTATCCTGGTCGAGTACAATCGTGTTCGACTCAGCACGTCCCAGAGTTATCTCATCTCCTGTCAGGACTACTGTTTGCGCCTCAGATGACTGAGGCGAACGTAGTAGGAAACGGAACTCTGCTGTTGGCTCCGTAGGATTCGGAATAGGTCCCGGCTCAGGCAGGGGTTGAGCGATATCAGGCTCGATCTGCGGTGGTACATCCGGCGCAGGTTCAGGAAGTGGCTCTGGTGCTGGTGAAGGTTCGACTTCTGGCGTAGAATCGGGCGTCGGGATTGGTTCGGGATTCGGAATCTGCTCCGGTGTTGGTTCTGGAATTGGTATTGGTTGTGCAATATCAGGACCCGTTGGTGGCAATGGGTCCGGTGGCTGGACT
Source organism: uncultured Ktedonobacteraceae bacterium (assembly GCA_964250365.1). GTDB lineage: Bacteria > Chloroflexota > Ktedonobacteria > Ktedonobacterales > Ktedonobacteraceae > JBBQVS01. The sequence continues at coordinate 40,177 of CAXUGH010000002.1, read as the reverse complement.
GGTTCAGGCGGCTGTATCGGCTCCTGCTGTTCCTGTGGGGTCGAGACGAGTGTTGCAAGCAATGCCTCGGCAAAACCAACAATCGAGGGGTAGCGTTCGTCGGGGTAGACGCGAAGTGCTTTACGCAAGATGCTCTCCTGTTCTGGTGTTATGTCGGCTCTCAAGGTTGACGGCGAAGGAAATGTTTCGTTCAGTTTCGCGTGTCTCGTCTCCTCTATCGAACCAAGAAATGGAAGTTGCCCTGTGAGCCACAAGTAGAGGAGAACTGCCAGCGCATATTGATCGGTTGCGGGACTCACATAGTTGTCGAACTGCTCTGGTGCCGCTGTAACCGACAAAATGCCGTGTTGCTGTTGCCCGAAGCGACGCACAAAATGGGCAATGCCCGCATCGCTTATGACAAAAGGCGAGGTGTGCTGCTCGTATTCCAGATAGGACTCGTCAAGCACAAGAGTATTCGCAAGCACCAGTGAGCCATGTACGTAGTCGTGCATGTGAAGATAGTAGAGCGTGTGTGCAAGCTGATACGTGTACTTAATTGCATCAGTAAGCGCAAGTGGTGTTGGAAAGAGTCGTCTCCCCTCCGAGCTTATAAGCGAACCAGTGGCAAGATAGCGACGCGTTATATAAAGTTGTCCTGCAACCTCTCCATAGTCGAACATCTCAGTAAGGCGAGGATGAGCAATTGTGCTTACATGTTGCATTTCTCGTATAAACTGATATTGTGCAGTATCAGAAAGCACGCCCCACGGATGAACGAGCTTGAGAACTACTTTATGTTGCAGTTCGACATCCTCAGCTTCGTAACAATCCCCCGACGCGCTACTTCCAATTTTACGAACAACACGATAACGTGCGAATGTTGAGCCTTCTTCCAGGAAAGACATTGCCCTACTCCATTTTCTCTACTTCTCCAGGCTATTGTAGCATATTCATGCATTGGGCTTACTTTGCTTGCTTCTGTGCAGGATCGTTCAATGGTCCTGGTAGGGCACGTTCGGCTTCGTCTTCCAGACGCTTCTCGTTGCGCCTGATAAAGATGAACGATGCCACAAGGAGAATTGCAACAATGACCAGTGCAATAATACCAATAGGTCCGCTGAGTTGACTTACTCTATCGCCGAGATAGTAGCCGCCTAAGCCGAAGATCGTTGCCCAGATAATACCACCGAGCCCATTGAACAATAGAAATGTCACCCAGTGCATGCGATTCGTACCTGCGAGAAACGCTGCCCACGCACGCAAGACAGCGACAAAACGCCCGAAGAAGACGACTTTGCTACCGTGCTTCTGAAACAAATATTGTCCAAGCTTCAATTTGCGTTCGTCCAGCCGAATATAGCGACCATAGCGACGCAGAAGGCGAAAACCTCCTTCGCGTCCTACCCAGAAGCCGAGGTTGTCGCCCACTATTGCCCCCGTAGCCGCCGCGAGAATGACAAACACAATTGAGAGATGATGCGTTCTCCCCGCATATACCGCTGCAATAATGAGCATTGTCTCCCCTGGAAACGGAATGCCTGTACTCTCGATAGCCACGAAAACAAGAACCGCTAGATAGCCATAGCTCTCCAAAAAATGCATAAGAGAAGACGTTGTAAGACCAAACATGCAACAAAACTTTCTTCAAGAAAAAATACATTGACATAAAGCTGAGTAAGACTTGTTAAAGGGTATACGTGTCACAGCCCCAAATTGTGTCATGGAGTGAGTACAAATTGCTAGGCTATGGAGCTTTACTGTGACCGTCTGTACATATCACTCGTATAAATGTATGTCTCTACTAGAGGCTTGTTTGCTTTTTTAGACGGTAAAGAAGGGCGTTTCCGTTGAAGTGTGCATGCACAACAATGGATTATTGGAAAACATGTTGAAGAAATCTGTGCTTTTGGATATCTCCATTGTCCTGGTAATGAGCCTCCTTTTGTACTATGGTGCTTCAGGACAAATGGCGACATGGTACTCGGATGCCGGTAAGTACCAGTGTTACTCTTTCTCGTTCTGGCACGGTGTGACTGCATTGAAAACGCTCCCCGTTCCAGAGATACAGTGTCGTTTTGTTACAGCCCCACCCGTCAGTTCGAGCTTTATTTCCGCAGCCTCTCTTGTGCAGATGATGCAAGTGCATGGCTTTCCAACATGGCTTCTTGCCTTTGTCGCGGCACAGTCGCCCACGCTGCCCTTTCATTCTTTGCCGCACGAGTATCCTTTGTTGACGCTTATTCCCTTTTCAACTGGCCTTGTAGTTCCTCCAAACTGGTACCAAGGTGCATTCGCTATTGCGATGCTGCTGTGTTGTAGCGTATTGTATTTCATGCTGAAGACGTGGAAATCGCGTAATGCCGCCCTTGCCTTTGCCGTCTATGCAGTGATTTGCTGCTGGGCAACAGCCGCTGCACGCTACGATATTATGCCCGCCGCCTTCGCTCTCGGTGCCTTTCTGCTGGCGGAGCGCGGTCGCTGGCGTTGGGCGTTTGCTCTGCTTGCGATTTCAACAATGTTCAAATTCTATCCCATTGTCCTGATACCTGCCTTTCTCATTGCTCAACAAAAAACAAGCTATGACTTCCGACGTTCGTGGTGGAAGGGGCTTGATGTCTTTGTACTCGTGTGTGTCGCAATCACAATTGTTTCTCTCTTGTTGAGCGTCGAGGGCACACTTGAACCGCTTGGCTATTTCGGTAATCGACCAGTTCAAGCCGAGTCAACCGCTGCATCAATTCTCTGGCTGGCAAGCTTTGTCGGCTTTCCAGTTTCCTACAATGCCGCCTACTTCTCGCTAAATATGATAAGCCCGCTCTCTGGTGCCGTTTCATCCGTCATGACTGTACTGCTCATCGTAGGATTTATCTACGTTTGCTGGTTGCAGTGGCGCGGCAAAATTCCGCTTGCCGTTTCGATTTTGCTGGTATTATTGATTGTGATTTGTACGGGCAAAGTCTTCAGTCCTCAGTATCTGCTGTGGGTGCTTCCGTTTATTGCCTACATTGGCGAATGCAACCGCAAGTGGTTGCTAAGCTGGATCAGTATCGGCGTACTCACAACATGGGTATTTCCCTATATTTATATCTCGACAAAAGTATTTTTGCATGTGCCATATATCCCCACCTTCAACCCTGTCGTCTTTACACGAAACGTCTTACTTGTCGCTTTTGTGATTTCCCTTCTCTGCTACTATGCAAGAACTCGTAAAGCATCTGCGATACCGATAGTTGCATCTAGTGAATTAGTCGAACGTGAGGCTATAGCTTCTGTAGTACAGGCTGATTAAAGGTAGGGACCGATTTATCGCGTCCAGGGGGTGAGCGGCTGGGCACACGTCAGCAGGACGAATCGTTGCCCATGCGCTCCCCCACCCTACCCCACCGAGGACGCGATAAATCGGTCCCTACCTTCAAAAGGAAAACTCCTAATGGCGGTCCAATGGTTGTGAGACAGGTGAAGCCAACCCAACCGCCCAGCGGAGCATAGCCGCGAAACAGGTAGATAAAAAGGGCTGACCACGAGAAGGTCAATGCACTTCCTATAAGTGCCGCCGTTATACGCTCACGCCACGCTGGAAGCGCAAGCACCGCCAAACTGATGAGCCACAGCACGTACCACGGAAAAAACCAGGGCGTCACAATCAGCAAGCCTCCCAGGAGTGCAAGCGTGGCGCGTATCATCGTGAGTGTTGTCGGCTCGCGCCACAGCCACCATATTCCCAAGCCAAATAGAATTCCCACCACTAATGCATTGATACCATTCCAGGTGCTATGCAGACTGAACAACGCTAAGAGACCGCTTATTGTATGCGATGCCGTTGCGACTTTTTGTAACGCAAGCAGTATCGAGCCAAATGCGAGACGTGCCGAAGGCGGCGAACCTATACTTGTTGCTATCTCGGAGAGCGTATGGCCTAGCCAGAGGGGAATGTACAAGACAACAATCAGAACAACGCTTACAAGAGTAACATTGCCTCCCTTGTAGAGCGATGATAACCATGCTTGCCGTCGTGGAAAAGACGATGCATTTTGCAGCGTGCGAACTATCAGCAGAACAATGTACAGGACAAGCATTGGAGCTACTGTAAACTTAATGAGGGTTGCCATTGTGAACGCGATTGCTGGCGGCAAGTAGTATTTCACATACGAGAAATTATTGCGCTCTGCTTTCAGACTCAACAGCACACCTCCTATTACGCACAACATCATCAACGTATCGTTGTGTCCACCAAGACAGCTCTCCAGCAAAACCAGAGGATTCAGTGCGTAAAGTAGTGTTCCTAGCACGACCATACGCGGCGAACACTTCAATGTACGTAAGATAGCTGTTACGAGCGCAATTGTAAGGAGATAGGCGCATAAGCCTAGTATGCGATAGAAAAAGATGTAGTGCAGAATGGAGCTACCCGCTACGAGCGTTGAGAGTCCACATACTAGTAGCCATACAGGACCATATGCGGCGAGTGCATTGTGCCAATCGTCAAACTGAAAAAGCGCGTCATGTGGAAATGCCGATAGTGGTGTATAGTACGGGTTGGCGGAATAGGTAATAAGAACGCGTCCGTAGCCAGCATAGACCGCCGCATCTCGTGAGAGCAGCGAGGGCGTGAGAACATACACAATGCCAGCGATAATCGCCGTAAGCCAGATGAACTTGAGTGCCGTCTTTTCAGCACGAGGGCTAGCCATTTTCTCTGTTTGCAATGCAGCCTCATGAACTGTAAGCCATTTGGATGCGAGCCATGCCGCTAATGCATAGAGCAGAAAAATAATGCTCATGAGTGCAAGAAATTCAATGGCATCCGTATTTATCTGTGAGGCGTGGATGTCGGTAGTAAGGTGCAAGTCCGTTGGTAGCTTCGTCCCGAAGACTGTTAGCACTATGTTGGTTGGGAGCGATGAGAGAAGTGTTGTGCCTGCGAGACGACTCAGCGGCGCGACTGTAACCAGGATACAGAGCAAGAACGCACACAGACACAATCCAAACAAGGTGCGGAAAGAGAGTCTCTTCACACTAGACCATCCACAGATTCATCACAAAAATTAGGCTAAACGTAGCGAGCAGCACGGGAGATAGCACCAGAATTGCCTGATGAAGACGTGGATGCTTGACGCCCAATACCGCCAGCGTGATAAAGCATGGAAAGAGTTCCAGCACAAAGCGCTGATTCGAGGCGAGCGCGTCGTGCTGCGCCACCGCTGGCGAGAGACTGACGAAGAGGAGCAGTGTTGTAGCCCATATTGCGAAGCTAGTACGCAAGGTGCGCCAACTCACCACTACCAGGTAGATAAAGATAAGCGTCGCGCTCAGGTCGATCAAGTTATGCACCTCAAAGAACGAGCCAAAAGGCTGTACCCAGAAGATTTCATACAACGATTGGAAGATGCCCTGCCACGGAAACGAAAAGTGTCGGTCCCAGTGCGATTGAACGGTGGCAAACGCCAAAGGATCACCACTTATACGCCAGCAATAAATACAGTACAGGAGCGTTCCAAGCGGAATCAGTACGATAGGCGAGAGGCCAAGCATAACATTTCTTGCGCTAGAGAATAGGCTCTTGCGTACTAGCCATAGCTCGTAAAGAACAGGTATGACCAGTAGTATACCGCTCGAACGTGTGAGTGCCGCGAAAAAACCGAGGATACCAACTAGCCACCAACGTTGACTACGCATAGCTAGGAACACGCCTAGCGTAAACATCAGGAACAGCGACTCGTTATATGCCGCGAAAAAGAACAACGCCGTTGGAAAGATACAGAGATATAGAATAGTGCGTCTGCCAATTTTTTCGCCTAATGCCTCGCTTGCAAGCTGATAGAGTAGAAACAGCGAAATCAGTAAGGCTCCGTTGCTGATAAGCATTCCGATGAGCAGATAGCCATGTCCACCAAACAAGCGAGCTATACCTTTCGTGAGCAGAGGAAATAGTGGAAAGAACGCGAGATCATATTTAGTTTGGTATCCATGTTGAGCAATGTTTATATAACGTGCTGCATCCCAATGCTCCCATGATGAAAAGAAATTTGCCTTATTCACAGGCGTACTTGAGTATTTGGGTGCTGTGAGAAGAATGTAGCCGATGTATGTCACCAACATCAAGGCAAGCCGCGTCACGACAAACAGCCCAAGAATATCCCAGAGGGCTGTGCGCTTTGCAGAGCCTTCCCGCACAGTAATAGATGGCGATGTTTGTTTAGTAGTAATCATAATTAAGTGCCTTTTGCTTGAGGATTGACAAAAATATAGCAATAAATTGTCGAACCGCCCATGATTTGGTGTACCATATGGTGACGCCAATCTTTCGGAGGAGTGTAACCGCGTTGTATCAAATGCATAGGCCATATAAGATAGTCGTACTGGTCATAGGTAGTGTATGGATGTGCCTCACTCAAAATTAGCCTTGGAGGTAATGCCTTGTTATAATCATACCATGAGTCGAGTCCACTACCGCTATTCAATGTACCCAACAAAGCCACCAGTCCTACCTGTTTGCTAGAAGAAGTATGTGTCGCAATCCACTGCACCGCCTCACGATAGCCAGGGTAGGCCACCTGCAATACCGAATTTTCGCCATGAAAGACCTCATTTGTATAGCCCTCGGCATCAGGTATCGTGACAAGCCCTATAAGGTGAGGCACCACAAGCAACAAGAAAAGTAATGCAATCTGTAACGATTTATCGCTGTTGATCCTATGATTTTCGTAGGGACCCGATTTATCGCATCCGTCGTGCGATTTATCGCCTATAGGCTGTTCTGACAATTTATATCCGATAAATCGGTTGCTGACGCGATAAATCGGGTCCCTACGAAGAAAAATATCACAAGAAGATCGACAGATTATTACACACCATTTTATAAAAAAACGGAGTATTATTGCCGTACCAGCCGCTCCCGCTAGCACAACGGGAATTGCTATGGGCAGGTCGTAGTGTGTTCCAACTGTGATTTTCAACAAGCTGAACATAATTAGTGTCGAGAACAGCCAGATACTTAGAAAGGCAATTGGCAGTGCCTCGTCTGAGCTAATTTCGCCTTGGTGAAAGCTGAGTAACCGAAGCAGACTATAGACAAGGAAAAAAGTTGCTGGTAGAGTCACGAAAATACTCAGCTTCGCAAAAACAATGTAGAGTGCTGTCCAGAGCGGTGCGTGCAGTACATAATGCCCTGCGAGAAAGATAAGATGCCCATTGTATGCATGCTCCCACTCATAGCGAAAACTATGTATCAGCAGTTCAATAGGACGAGGCCAGATAGCAATATCGCACAGCAGAAATATGGTTGGAGCCAACATCAGTGATACAAGCCACCAGAGCCAAGGAATACGAGGGCGCTGCGTTACGGGCAAGGTAGGTCGAACGAGAAGAAAATAGTAGCCTGTAAACAGGACAATGCCTGGAATGGCAAGTACGGCAGTATATTTACTCGCGGCTCCCAAGCCGACGAGAAGGGCGATGACAGGATAGAGCCACGGACGCTTTAATGCATGCCATGTGAGTAACGATGCAAGAGCTACCAACATGGTCATCATCATATCAAGGTATGCGAGTGACCCGAAATAGACCAACCACGGACTTACTGCCAGACAGAGTGATGCCGCGAGTGCTACTGTGCGTCCAAAAGGAGCGCGTCCCAGCCAATAGAGCGCAACGACGAGCAGCGTACCTGCAAGAATACTTGGCAGACGCGCCGCGAATAAAGCATTCAATGGCGTTCCAAGCAGAGTATTCATTTTGAGCGAGAAGCCAATCAAGAACTTTACCAGCGGCGGATGCTCATAATTGTATCTCCACTGCGGCGAGCCGATTTGCAGATAGGTCAAGAGCGCGAAATCCTTCTTCGCCGCCGTGATATACACCACCTCATCAGTAACAATATCAAGCGTATTTGCAAGCACGATACGTGGGAGTAGAGCAGCAAGAGCGATAACAAAGATAATACAACCTTCAAATGCAGCAGGAAAAGAGCGTGTTTTATCGCCTTGCACCGATACGCTCGCGTCGTCTGGTAGCGTCTCTTGTGTTGCACTCTCGATTTCTATGTTCATGCTCGCTCTCATGATGTAGGGACCATAATTTATTAAGCTCTTGTAGTGCGTGTGGTGCCGTTCCAGGGCGTAATGAATTATGGCCCCTACAGCCGAATATCTGGTCCCTACGAATTTTGGCTATATCAAGCAGGTTGTTGCCCAGTATAGCATAGAGCGTCTGTAATCGTCGATTCATCTGGTACTCAACAACAAAAAGGCCGCTATCCGAGGATAGCGGCCTTTTTGTTGTTGAGTACCAAATTACACGCACTCGCTCAATGAAAGGCTCCCATTGACGTTGCGAAGCTTCATAAGCGCGACAACCTCTAGCTGGCGTACACGCTCGCGCGAAATGCCTAGTTCTTTACCTACTTCCAGTAAAGTGCGGCTGCGTCCATCGCCAATACCGTAGCGTAGTGTGATAACGGCTCGTTCACGAGGCGTCAACGCGGCTAGGGCTTTGTGAAGTTCTTCGCCGAGCAAATGCTGTGAAGCTGTTTCAGAAGGTGCGGGAGTCGTGCTGTCTTCAAGCGTATCGGCAAGAGAGTAACGCGCCTCTTCGTCAACTGGAGCATCGAGCGACACCGGTTGCTCAATGACGCCGAGCAAGTCTGCCACTTCATCAATGGAAATGTTACATGCCTCGGCTATCTGCTCCGGTAAGGGGTCAAGCCCGTTCTCCTGCGATAGTTGTGCCGCAATACGGCGTACCTTACGCAGACGTGTAGCAACATGCTCTGGCAAGTGAATCAGACGCGACTGCTCGCCAGCCGCTCGGCTCACCGCCTGTCGTATCCACCATGTTGCATAAGTTCCAAAGTGGCAACCGCGCTGGTAGTCGAACTTCTCTGCGGCACGCATCAAGCCCAGATTACCCTCTTGAATAAGGTCATTGAGAGGAACACCAGTACTCGTGTAGCGACGCGCTATTGCAATCACAAGGCGCAGGTTCGATTCGATAAGCTTGCGCCGACATCGCTCGTCGCCAGCCGCCGCTCGTTGTGCAAGGTCAATTTCTTCTGCATGCGTTAGCAAGCCCAGTCCTCGGATATCGCGGAGATAGCTTTGAAATGCATCTTCGTTCCCTGTCGCTTGCCGCGCTGCAAGTGTTCGTGTTGTACGCGAGTGCGACGAATTATCCGCTGCGTCGTCCTCGTCTTCCTCATCATCTAGCGAAGCATCCTCTCCCAGCGTATCAATCGGTAGGAGGGGTTCGGTGTTTCGCTCCGCTGTCTCTTTGACTAAATCTGTATCAAAGGCGGATGAAATGGCAGAAGAGAACACATCCAAATTGTCTGTTGCTGGATTGAATCTCGTGCTGTGAACATCACTGACAGGATTTCCAGTAGCCATAAATCCACGCTCCCTTCAGGAAACTTCCCGACAAAATCAGCCTGTCGGTTTCCGTATGGCTTTATAGTGTAGATACACTTCTTAGCGGAGTGCCTACCTATACTTATCTACTCTTCTATGTTTACTTATAGTCTAAGATATAGAGCGGTTCATAGCGTCGGGTACTTACCCTACATTCTCTCAGGTTATAACCTGATATTTTTGCGTCTTTCACTCCTAAAAACATATCCAAATGACAAGGAAACGTTTCCAGAGAGATAAATCTTTGTAATCATATATAGAAATTTGTTCTCTTAATAAAGACGCTTGGGAAGTACCAATTAGGTAATTCTATGAAGGTTTAGTGGGATTTTCCTCATCGAAGGGGTCATGTACGCCGTGCCCGCGATCATACATCAGTTGTACTGGATCGCCCTCGTGAGCTTCGTAGTTTGGACGTATCGTCCACTCTTGTCTCTGCTCTTCCGCTTCGGTTATGTTCAATTGGATGCGCTCGTTCTCGATTGTGCTTACTGCATCGTATGGGATATAGCGGTCTCCAAATGGAAGAATACCTTTATGTAGCTTAAACGAATCCTCATAGACATCCTCGACGCGTCCCAACTCTTTGTTATCAGATGAATAGACCTGCATGTGCTTCTGCACATCGGTATGGCTCCATGTTGGCATGATAAATCCTTCCTTTCAATTACTACCTTTATATACGATTATCTACTTGATTTCACGTCACTTTATACGGAAAAGTTTCATGGAAGAACTTATATAGCCCAACATATCTAATACGTGTGTCTAAATGTTCATGTGTTTTGAAGGCTTGCTAAATCGAGATGAACCGTGTAATATAGTAGATACAAAAAGAAAATTTCGACTTAGAACGAGCGGAGTACAGGGAAACTATACGCCAGAGAAAAGAGGCCATCGGGTGTGAGCCTCTTCCGCATAAGCCCCTCGAACGTGGCTCGGAAGTCGAACAACCTAAGTAGGGGCCGTTATTCATAACGCCCTCGGACGTGTACGGGGTCTGATTTATCACACCCTCCGTTCATACGCTAAGTTGTTCCGGTATAGCCCGTTATCGCTGATTGAAGGATATTCGACTCGTAATTGGTTGGGAAGTTGGATATCAAACTAAGGTGGTACCACGAGCAACACTGTCCTCGTCCTTGTGAGGTGGCAGTGTTTTTTAGTATGCAGAAAGGTACTATGCTCATGTTACCCAACCGTTACAATTTCCGTGAAAGCGAGCCTGAACTGGCTCGTCTCTGGTCCGAGACCGACATCTATAGCTTGAATGGCCTCGGCTCTGGCTTCGTTTACACCATTGATACGCCGCCTGCCACCGTTTCTGGCGAGCTACATCTTGGGCACTGCTACTCGTACACTCAGACCGACGTTATCGCGCGTTTTCAACGCATGCGCGGGAAACGTGTCCTCTATCCAATGGGCTTTGACGATAACGGTCTGCCGACAGAACGCTTCGTCGAGAAGACTATTCAGCGCAGAGCAACCGAGATGGACACGCAGGAATTTATCGTTGCCTGTCTTGAGTTGACGCAACAGACAGAAGACCGCTTCGAGACGCTCTGGCGCAGACTGGGATTGAGCGTCGATTGGCATTCACGCTATTCCACGCTTTCGCCCGCTGCTCAACGCGTCTCGCAAGCATCGTTTATTCAACTCTATTCAACTGGACGCGCATATACACAAACGGCCCCAACGCTCTGGTGTCCGCAATGCCAGACCGCGATTGCACAGGCAGAGGTTGATGATGTTACGCTACCAACGCAATTCTCAACACTCGCCTTTCAAACGCAGGATGGCAGCATCTTGCCTATAGCCACAACACGTCCAGAACTGCTACCAGCGTGTGTCGCCATTTTTGTACATCCCCAGGACGCACGTTATGCTCATCTTATTGGCTCAACTGCATTTATCGGAAGCGCAGCCTTTTCGCAACAAGCGCGTATCGAGGTTCCTATTCTCGCCGATGAGCTAGCCGATCCCACAAAGGGTACAGGTGCCGTTATGTGTTGCACCTTCGGCGACTCTACCGATGTCTCCTGGTGGCGCACTCATGCGCTACCTCTCCGTGCCGCGATTGGACGCGATGGGCGTATGACCGCTCTTGCTGGCTCGTTCGAGGGTATGTCTATTACTGCGGCGCGAAAAAGGATGTTACAGCATCTTGCTGAAACTGGTCGCATTCTAGGGCAAGAGACGATAGAGCATACTGTTGGCACACATGAACGTTGCGGGACGCCTGTTGAGTACCTGCACACGCGGCAGTGGTTTATTCGCGTTCTCGACCAGAAGGAACGCTTTATCGAGGCTGGTCGCCAGATAACGTGGCAACCCGACTACATGCGGATACGCTACGAACACTGGGTTGAGCATCTGCAGTGGGACTGGTGCATCTCGCGCCAACGCTTCCTCGGCGTTCCCTTTCCCGCGTGGACATGCAAACGGTGCGGCGAAATTCTGCTGGCTACGCTCGATTCACTACCCGTTGATCCAAGACGCGCACAACCGTTGCAAGCATGTACATGTGGCGCAAGCGAGTTCGAGCCAGAGCATGACGTAATGGACACATGGGCTACGTCCTCCTGTACGCCACTCCTTATCAGCGGATGGCTCGACGATCCAGCGGAGTTCGCGCAGCATTTTCCCATGAGCCTGCGACCACAGGCGCACGACATTATCCGTACATGGGCGTTCTATAGTATCGTAAAATCCCTTTACCACACGAATGAGATTCCGTGGCATACGCTCATGGTTTCGGGACATGCGCTATCAGCCGAGCGCAGCAAGCTGTCTAAGTCGAAAGGCCAGAAAGCAGTTAGCCCTATGGAGATTATCGAGCAAGAGTCAGCCGACGCCTTGCGCTACTGGGCGACCTCCGTCAAAACTGGTAGCGATACGCCCTTCAACCCTGAGATGCTCGCCAACGGGCGGCGTCTCGTCACGAAATTGTGGAGCGCAAGCCGCTTTGCAGAAGCTCGCCTTGCCGACTTCTCTCCGAGCGAACAACCTGAATCGCTTTTGCCCACAGATCGCTGGTTGCTTTCTCGTCTCGCTCAGGTTATCGAGTTCGCCACGAACGAGCTAGAGAACGGAGAATACGCCTCAGCGCGTGCCGAGATCGAACGCTTCGTCTGGTCGGACCTCTGCGATAACTACCTGGAACTGGCAAAGGCGCGTCTCTACGAGGAGACAGGGGAGCAACACGTCGCAGCGCAATGGACGCTGTATCAAGCTCTGTTGACGACGCTGCTCTTGCTGGCACCGTACCTGCCCTATATTACAGAGAAAATCTATCAAGAACTCTTCCGTGCTAAAGAGGACAGCATCTCAGTTCATCGCATGCATTGGCCTTCTACACAAAATGCATGGCGCGACGAAGAAGCCGAAGAGACAGGCAAAGCAATTCTTGAACTCTTACGAACCGTTCGCCGCTCTAAAGCCGAGCAAGGCATTTCCGTTGGTGCCGAGATCGACACGCTTCCTCTCGACATGCAATCGAAGACGACAAAGCAACGTGCCGACATCGAAGCATCACTCGTAGACCTGAAGAGCGCGACGAGAGCGAGAGAAATTATTCTAATGTAAATGAGATTATGCCCTTGCTGTGTGACGCGTCACACAGCAAGGGCATAATCTCATTTACATTAAATCTTTTACCAGATGGCGAGGAATGCCAGCGTCAATCCATAGAAGAAAAACAATGCACCAAACCCTAAATCCATCAGTAGCTTTGTCGTCTGCGGCACCTCTGGCACCACTAAGAATAACAGGAAGCCGATTGCTGTAGCTATTGCCCAGCCCACCATACGTTGCGAACCCTGCAAACGTGGATGCGATTTGTAGACGAAAAGGCGCATTGTCATGTATGCGGTACCGCCAACTAAAAGCAGTATGCTCAGACCAAAGGCAATTGCTGGCCCTACGAGATCGTAAATACTTCCATACAGGCCAAATGCTGCAAGCAGTAATCCTAAGAAAGCACAGCACTCTCTCATAACGCGTACCGCGACCATGCGTGCTGTGAGTACACTTTCTAGCACAACCTGTTTGCGTACTGGTCGTGCTGGAAGTTGTGGCGATGGTGAAACGATCTCTGAGTCGGGTGCTGATGGCTCATAGATGGCGAGGGCTGGCAAAAATAGACCACAGCGTTCACAATATGCCTGAGTCCCAATTTGTCGAAAGCCGCAGCGCGTACACGCTGCCATCTGGTCACTTCCCTTAAAAACAAACCGTTTTATATGCATATTGCTTCTACCTTCAAGTACGAAGAAAAATAGGAGAATGCTCTACATCAGCATTATGCCACAAAGTTTTTCCATTGTCGATAGGTACATGCAACTCAACAAAATAACTCTATATTTTCTTGCTCCTATTTGGTATGATGCAGAAGAGCATCATTCCTTTCTTGTGCTTACAATGGCGGTAGGGCTTTTTGGAGAGAAACATGAATTTGCAAAACCTGCGTGTCTTTTTGAAGGTGGCGGAACTCGAACATATTACGCGTGCGGCAGAGGAACTTGGCCTGAGTCAACCAGCGGTGACAAAAACAATTCAAAGCCTGGAACATGAAATCGGGCTGGAACTCATCGAGCGACAGGGGCGACGTATTGCCCTTACTCATGCTGGTCGTATGATGCAAGGCTACGCACGGCGAATATTTACGCTGGAACACGAGATGGAAGACGCGCTGAATATGCTTCGTGACGTTGACGGAGGGGAGGTCACGCTTGCCGCAAATACGACCACAGGAGTTTATTTGCTTCCTCCAATTGTCGCTCGCTTTCGACTGCGCTATCCCCAGGTCGCTCTGAATATCGCCATTCTCAATTCGCGCGAAATCGTCGAGGAAACGCTCAACTGGAACCTCGATATCGGCCTTGTGGAGACCGACCCCGCGAACTTGCCCCCAGGTTTGAACGTCGAAGTCTTCTCTTACGATGAACTAGTTCTGGTTGTAGCTCCGCAGCATCCCTGGACGCAACTTCCATCGCTACATCCACAGGTGCTCGCCAACGGCGAGCTATTATTGCGCGAGCAAGGCAGTGGCATTCGTGAAATCATCGAACGCGCCTTACAAGCCTACAACGTAAAAGTGCGCCCAATGCTCACGCTGACCGACAACGAGGCAATCAAGCAGATGGTGATGAGCGGCGTCGGAGCGGCGATGGTCTCATCTCTCACCGTGAAGCGCGAACTCGCCAACGGCGACCTCGTGCATCTTCCTATAGCCGAACTAGACCTGCATCCACAACTCAGCCTCATTCGACGCACCGACAAACAACTCTCGCGCTCAGCTCAGGCTTTCTATACCTTCCTGCGTCCCATCCTCAATAATGACCGAGGCGAAGATATCCAACAAGAACATCACTCGGTGTTGTAATAGAGAATCAATGTTCCATGACCATTCACCTATAAATTGACAAACAGGAACGACATGTCTACAATGAGCCACAAGAGCATCAAAGGGGTAATAGTAGAGAGGTTGGGAGAAAAACGCCACAACAAACTTGTTGAGAAGGAAACGGTATGGCAAACCTACAACAGTACGCTCTCCTGGAAGAGAGTGTAGAAACCTGGAATTCATGGCGAAAAATGCATCCAGCCACACGTCCCGACCTGAGGGGCATCAGTATCATACAAGCGCGTCTTCTCCATGCCAATTTTAGCAGAGTAGATTTGAGCGGTGCCCGTCTCTCCAAAGCGGATTTGAGTGAGTCAGATTTGAGTGAGGCGAACCTCTCTGAAACCGTTCTCTATCGAGCCACTTTGCATCAAGCCAATTTGAGTAAGGCTAATCTCAGTCAAGCATTTCTCGTTAGAAGTGAGCTTATTCGTGCTAAGTTGAATACAGCCAACTTAAAGGGAGCCAATCTGTGTAAAGCCGATCTCTTCAAAGCCGATCTTGCGTTTGCCAATCTCAACGGCACAAATCTAAGCGAGTCAAATCTGAGCGGCTCCTCTCTCAACGGAGCCAACCTGTATAGAGCCAACCTCAAGGACGCTGACCTCAGCGAGTCCGACCTGAGCGGCTCGATTCTGGATGAAGCGAACCTGAAAGGAGCCACCTACACCGAAGAACAGCTTCTACAGGCCAAATCATATAAGAACGTTATACGCTAGCGACGGCCTCTTCGCTCTCTGAGAAGGTCGTAATCGTCATCGTCTGATTATGCAACTTGCATGTCTCTCCTGCCGTGAAGGGAGAAATCTCGCCATAAGAATAGAAGCCAGTCATGAGCGTCTGATCTCCCATAACGGCACGGACGCCCTTCACCTCTTCGTTGATGCGCTGCTGAAGAACCAACTTTCGTCCTACGCAACTGATGAGTATTGCTAGCTGTGGCGCGGTGGAAATCGCTCCATAACTCGTCTTCGCAGCCCCCACCGCTCCGTTTACCAGTCGGTCGAAGTCGGCTCGCATGAAGCGCGTTTCCACACCCTCAGGCACGTCGCCAGCAAACGTAATGCTCTGCTCCGCTTCATTGACGGACAGAATAGTTCTTACAACTGGATCGGAGCCATCAGAAGCGAGTAGACACAATGGAAAGAGTAAGCCCGTAGCAGGTAGACCCTGCGCGTATTCACCGAGATAGGCTTTATAGAGCGACAGTGCCGACTTGCCATCTAGCTGGTACAGTACATTGCCTTGTGAGCGTGTAATGGTGCGTACAGGGCCGAAGGTGTCCCAGCCGCCCAATGATCCATAGCCAACGCGAAGTCGCTGGCTATAGAAACCCAGTACAACAATGCTCTCCGTCTCTAGCTGATTCTCCCAGACAATCAGCGTCTCCTGAAATCTGTCGCCATCACCCGAAAGCCCACCTGTAATCGTCACATGCGCTGGTAGGTGCCGTGTCAGGCCAGCCACGAGGTCGCTACCGTTGATATTCACGCCTCGTGCCAGTACGAACACATGCACGAGATCATCCTTATCAAGCTCCTGCGCCAGCAGTTCGCCAGCCTGAAAGTCGCTCATCCCCTTGCGCGGCTTAATACGTACTCCATGTAGCGTCGTGTGTTCAAACTGAATCGCTGTTGCAACCAAAGAATCGTCAAAAACCTGCGTATGAGAGATTTCACCAGCAGTCGAACAACCAAGAAGATGAGCCTTTGGATATGCTCGTTGAACTTCTTGTAATAGAGACTGCTGTTTGAGGAGGGAGGGACTACCAAAGAGTAGTACCAATTGTGCGGCACGCAATGTGCCAGGAGCAGTCGGCTCCCATGAATTAGCTTGCCAGCGCACATGATCTAGTTTCATCGTTTTTCCTGAATTATGGTCAGCAAAGCTAACCTACTTTTCGTGACAGAGGAGCAGAAGAGCTTTAAGGCTTTACGAGATGTCTTCAAGGGAATGGCATCGTGCCTACAAATAATAGTATTCTGATTTTGTGTAGCAGTAAAGACGAATAGTACTTAATACTCACTTATGGCTATTATATGTCCCAAGCAGCACAACAGGGGGAATTTCCATAACAGGAGCTAAGTCCCTGTTATGGAAATTCCCCCTGTTGTGCTGCCTTGACGCCAACATTAGGGCATGCTAATATCTAAGTGTAATCATTAGATATTAGCATGCCCTATTAGCTGAAAAGAGACCAACCTCTCGCCGGAGAGCTTATCGCATCCGCTCCAAGACGCGCCTCTTATTCAATCATGAAAGAGAACAAAGCCATGCATCTTTTCAGCACAACTCCAAACTGCTCGCAATGCCACAAAACCCTCGGCTGGTGGAACGCCGAAACCTGCTCCTCCTGCGGCAAAATCATCTGTAGCCAGCACGCCCATCTTGTGAAACGCTCGCATAGTAGGGTGCTATATGCTGTGTGTGAGGAGTGTGAGAGGCGGAACGAGGTGATTGTGCAGGTGGGTAAAGAGCAGAGTAAGCAGTATCAATAATAAATCATTTCCGTGTGCCTCAGAAACTGGTCTATTGCTCACAGGGCGTGATGAAATCATGCCCTATTGATTGTGTCTTCAATCATAGAAAACGAAACTCTCTCTTATTTACCTTTGCTTTCAACACATAATACCTTGCAATCATAGAATTTGTAAGCTATTATAGTGGAACATTTTGACTCATCTATACATCAAATACAGCTTATATTGATAGAGATGAATGGAGAGATGTGAAAGTAATCCGTCTACGTCTTTTTGTAAGTATCTATTCCCTTTCCTAATTTGGTATATCTCACTTTATTTTCTGTATATTGAGAAGTTGACAAAATATAACGTATATGTTATATTTTGTCAAAGAAAGGGAGTCGGATATATGGCAAGCACCAAATTTTTTACAACAACGCATCAAATCTCTATCAGAGATGAGGCTTGTAGAAGGGCGGCTCCTTTTTGGGATCGAGAAGTGAAACAAAGTTTGAACTCTACAAAAAATTTGAACAAGTTCTTGACGAGTTTGATATCCCTAGTAGCATGAAAATAGCTGAACACATTGAAAGTTTCCAGCGTAGTTACCAGCAAAGCGAGACTGACGAAGACATACCCCGCCGTTTCCAATACAAAATAATAGAAAACGTTAAAGGTTTGTACAGTCTCTACGAAATTTATGTAGGTCCAAAGAGTAGCTTTCGTGCGTTCGTAATATTTCCCAAGCATCAAATAGGTGAGCATCGGGTGGGATACTGGGTGTACGCGTTCAAGAAACAACGCAATAACGATCATCCTAAAATAAAATTAGCAAAGCAAGCGGCAGAGGAATGCTGGTCTTCGATAGTAGGAAAGCAAAGATAAGCTTTATTGGAAAGGACCAAAGGCATGGCAAAGATAGCAGATTATATAATTCGGAAACTGAAAGACGAAAAAAACGGTATGGCAAATACCGTAGAATACCTGAAATCAGCATTTCTCTCATCGGCAGTAGATGCACTATTTCATGCACGTCGTGAGTCTAAACTTACACAGGAGCAAGTCGCCCAAAAATTGGGGAAGAAACAAGAGGCTGTTGCTCGCTGGGAAGCCGATGTAGATGGCAAAATGTCGCTACGTCAATACTTCGATTTAGCTATTGCTTCTGGTATGGTGCCGCTTAACATGGTGCTTGAGCCGATTGAGTCTGTCCGAGACTTTGTAATAGAGAACCCTGAAGTACCACAAACACCAAGTCTTTATGCTGATTGGCTACAAAAGAGGCGTGAGCCGATAACGCAACAGGCTATTATTCTTCAAGCAAAGAACTCTGCAAGGGAACCAATTCATTCGACAGCAAAAGAAAGAGCGCAGGCAGTGAAAGCTGCGGATCAACAATTAAAGCAGGAGCGGTTAGCAATCAACGATAACATTACAAGTTCTCCTGCTATCACTCCTTCAATGAGTAGCTGATTCAAGTTACTTACTAGCAAGCAAGAAAGAGATAGTTTTATAAAATGCCCGAACAAATTAAGGTAATTACAAGCCGAAGAGCTTATGAGTTTAGTCCTGATGACTTACGCTTGTCAATGCTAAGTATTAAACCAGTACAAGAACTTATCCAGCAAAATTTCCAATTTCAAGCATCGGCATATGGTACTCCATTTCCAACGTTTGGAGATGTTCCTGCTACAATTCCAGCAGGTTTAGTCTTTAATACAGGGGCATGGCTTTCTGCTGAAGAACCGATAGTCCCCATTCGATTTCTCAATGTCGAACAGAGTCGAATTGTTATTGACGTGGGTGGACCATCAACTGCTATTACTACAATTTTTAATCATCTAACCGAGATTCTCTCTCGGTTACATGCTCCAGATGGATCGCCAGTAATTGGTGAACCTAAGCGTATTCTTGATTACTCAGAGATTACCGCTCATTTCTCTGTTTCTTTAGATGCTATGCTCAAGCCTTCTCTACAGCAGGTATTCAGTCGAGCTATCGGTAAAAGTGGCTCAGTTTTAATTCCTTCGCTCGCTTTACAAGCCCATCCTGACAATGAAGTGCTTGTGGCGGTGCCGGGAGCTAATGATAGTAGAGCCTTTACATTTACTTTACGCTCAGGAACACGACCAGAAGAACATGTATACTTTAGCGGTGCGCCTCTTGATTCAGAAGCACATCTACAATACATAGATGAGTTAGAGATGGCTCTCATGTAATTGGCTATCTCCTCAAAAGTTATAGTACGGGTGGCCTCTATAATGAGGCTCATCTCGTCTATCATTTATTCAACCATCAAGAGCAAACCCATACCCATACATTTTTACCCTCCATCCTTCGCATCTTGCAATACCTCCATGCATACGCTACGCTAGTACAACGTCTGCAACGCGTAACCAGACCTTTAGCAGAAATCGACAATTTCATAGAGTAGATAGAGAGCAAATAATCATGACCGAACTGATGTGGGATGGCAAGTACAAAGATGGGAAAAAGGTCGGCCCAGTACGTATCGTGCTTCCCTTCCAAACCGTCGAGACGGCACAGCAGCGACAATTCACCCTTGACATGCTCGTCAAGAAATAAATGAGGCATTTTTCCAGGACGCTTCGTATGACTATTTCGTCAAAACGAATCGCGCAAATCTTCGTCATGAGGCGCAGGCGTACCCGTTTTATCATCTGGACCCAAACAATATAAGCTCGCCTGGCTATTACTGGTGGAGTCGGAAACTTAGACAACTCATTGAGCGTTACGGCGCACAGAAAGTTGCGAATGAAATCAGCAATCTGGAATATTTCCCCTATCATTCGGTGCATTTCGGGTTTAACAAATCTGTGTTAAAGTCACAAAAATACACCTTTCATTTGCTTGAGGAGGCATTGAAAAGAGAGGCGATTGTTATTCTGATGCGTGGAAGGGCTTTATGGGAGCAAGCGGTGCCGCCTTTATGTGAGTATTCCTACTT
>CAXUGH010000002.1:0-19857 GCA_964250365.1 uncultured Ktedonobacteraceae bacterium | reverse complement strand
TCAGAGAGGAGAGATGCAACGACACCGCCGATGTCTTCGGCTTGACCGACGCGACCTAGTGGTGAGCGTGAGGCCAGTTGTTGGTTGTATGCTGCATTATCACGAACCATGCCACCTCCAAAATCCGTTGCGATGGGACCAGGGGCGATAACATTGGTGGTGATGCCGTGCGAACCAAGTTCGGCTGCCATGTAGTGGGTCAGCACCTCTATCGCTCCCTTCGTGGCTGCATAGACACTCATGCCAGGACCGGAAAAGCGTGTCAGCCCCGACGATAGGTTGATAATTCGTCCACCATCAGCCATCAAAGGAAGAAGCTTTTGCGTGAGAAAGAAAACGCCTTTGAACTGGATGTTGACCAACTCGTCAAATTGCTCCTCGGTCGTCTCAGTGAACAATGCATAGGTGCCAATACCGGCATTATTGACAAGAAAGTCAAAATTGTCTCTGTTCCATATGCGTTGAAGCGTCTCCTTTACCGCTTCTACGAAGGCTGGAAAGGACTGTATATTGGATGTGTCAAGTTGTAGCGCGGCGGCTTTGCGCCCAAGCTTCTCAATCGAAGCGACTACCGCTTCCGCGTCTTCTCGTTTACTATTGTAGGTCAGGATAACATCTTGCCCATGCGCGGCAAGACTCATTGCCATGTCTCTGCCAAGTCCACGGCTTCCACCTGTAATGATTGCAATTTTCATAATTCTTCCTTTCAAGAATATGTCTTACTCTTCTTTGATAATCTGCTTCGCAAGGCCAGTAGCGATCTCGCCGATTTCTCTCACTCTTGCATCGTCGCCGCTCTGGACCGCTTGCCAATACGCAACCTTATGTTCCAGGTAGCGCAGATGCTCTTGCTTCTGTGCTATCTCCTGCTCCAATGCTTTTCTCTGCGCCTCGAAGAGTGCGAGCTGCTGATCGGCGGCTACATCTCCCTTCTTGAGAAGAGCCACATACGTCCGCATCGCCTCAATCGACATACCCGTTGCCCGTAAGCAAGCCAGCATCTCAATAATCTGGACATCTTCAGCCGTATACCTGCGATGCCCGCTGCTGTTGTCTCGCTTCACATCATCGAGTAGGCCAATGCGCTCATAGTAACGGAGCGTATGTTCGCTCAGGCCACTTCTCTGCACCACTTCCTGGAGCGTGAAGTAGGGAGGCGTTTTTGTCTCTGTGTTCTGCATCATGGAGATAGTATGCACTACCTAGAGTGCTCTAGGTCAAGAGGTTTGTGGGGGATTTTTTGGAGAGTGGGTAGGTTGCTCTTTTTCATGCAGGGAAGTTTTAGAAAACAGGGAGACCGCAAGGGTCTCCCCTACATTTTTCGTAACTTTAACATATAGGGGGGACCCTTGCGGTCTCCCTGTCGCACTATTCGGTTGCTGCTTTATATTGCCTGAGAAAGTTTCTCACCACAATATTTTCATTCTTATCAAGCTTAGTGAAGTCAAGCATAAAGCCGATTTGTTCGTTATTGATGTAGCCGAGTTCGACAAAACCTAAGTCTCGACTGAGTTTGATTCCTGGTACTGTACTCGATTTGACCCATATTTTGTCAATCGTGATGCCCTCTTTGACAAGCGAAAGGAATACATTGAATAAGCCCATTAGCAATTCCATACTGTATATCTTCGCTTCTTGACGGCTCACTCTTGCTTTGATACCAATGCCTGAGATGTGCAGTTCCAGTGGCTTTCCAGGTGCAATTGGCTCCATATCTTCTAACTGGACACTGTTTCCACTCCTGCTTTTGAAAATGCGCTCCACCGTCTCATGCTTAATGGCTTGCATAGAAAAATAGCCTACAATTCTTCCGTGATGTTTCAGAACATAATCGCCATTGGGAACTTTCCGAAACCATGCCATTCTCTTGTCGATGCCATATGCATTCTCGCCAAAGTGCTGACGAGCGATCTGTACAGTCTCCCAAATGTCATTCTCGTTTTTAGCCTGGGCAATCTCAAATTCGCCGTGAGCAAAATTTGGCCTTACAAATTGCCGCATAGGTTAATCCTTGCTTGAAGAGCACTTCACACAAACTCACTGAAACATTTGTGGTTGTCGCGCCTTCATCAACTCCACGCCAAGTTGGGCTACATTAACGCTTGAACCGTAGGAACTCTCTTTCAGGTTGGAGTAGATGTTTGTGATACGGGCAAGATTGAGACCCGACTTTATATGCTTTACCTCGGTTAGCGTGTCTCTTGCTAAAGTTGTTGCGATTGGATAGAGTCCTTGTTTCGTGTATGCACTTACTTGCAGAATAGTATTGTAGACACGACGACGTTGTAGGGTGAGATTTGTTTGCTCATCCGCAAGAAAAAGTTCTCTCAGTGCTTCGACGGGCCAGCCAACTGCGATCAATGCCGACCCTTTCTCGTTGTGATACATTAACTCATTCAGTTTTATCATAACGAAATCATTCTCTTCAACAAACGCTTGACGTGCTATGTTTCCGCCAATATCCATCAGCTTCAATGCTTTGTTTTTATCCTCATGAGTATCTGCCATATTCGCATAGACAAGACCACGAAGAACTGCTATTGCCCCGTTTAGCTGTGGACTCAGGTGCGTATTAAGTTGAGAGGCAGCATTATAGTTATGGAGAGCGTGTGTCAAATTCGCACGATTATCTTTTTTACCGTCGGTCTCCCACTTATTCAAATAGACATTGCCACGAAGATGTAAGGCTGCGGCATGCAAAGAATGAAAGTCATGCTCTTTTGCTATTGCAATAGCTTTATTCAATGTGACAATTGCGCTATCGTAATAACCACGATCACGAGCAATTTCACCTAGTAGGATATGATATCCACTCAAGAGACGTAACAGATGGTTCTTTTGCGAAGGACTCGTGTAGAGAAATGAATAGTAGATTTTCTCAATACGATTTTCTATATCAGGAACAAGGTTAAACGCGCCTTTGGCAAAGTGTTGCTCCCAAGAAGAGTTTAGAGAGCAAGAATATTCTGCTACATCAATATTTACGTTAGTGGCTATGGTTGAAGTTAAATTATGCCTATCTTCGTTTGTTGAGAATGTAAGAGGTTCGAGGCCAAACAGAGCAGGAGGAATGCTGAGTAGAGTTGCTAGTACCCAGCGTCTTTTAGGGTCTTGAGGAACACGGTTTTTCTGCTCCATCAGTTGTATCCACCTTGCTGTAATCTCTTGCCCCTCGTCCTTCCACCCTTCTGCCGCCGCTTCTATGCTCAGGGCTTCACTGTACGCAATGGCAAGATGCTCCGCACTCCATCCATGCACCACCTTTCGGTAGAAACGAAGCACATGCCCGTAGTCCGGTTGTCCATTGCCATCACATAGTACTCTGAAATTTCCAAACTTGTCACGAGGTAATCCTAAGAATTTCGCCTTCTTGCCCCGTACTCGCTGCGTGACCATGCCTTTTCCCTCCGCAATATATCCGTTCTGTCCTCTAGTATAGGGAAAATGCACAGACGCGTCTACATGCAATGAGTGCCGAAAACGAACTCATCTCTGTTTTGGAAGGAATATAGTTCGTTTTTGTACTACAGTATCATGCTATCTTTAGGTCTGTGGAAGGGAAAGGACTCTTTCATCTGGCACCTCTCTACAGCAAGTATGCCATTACACAAGTAAAGCTGTCAACCAAGCAAAAACAAATATTTCTTGAGCATAGGAAAGGAAACGCCCATGAACAACAGACCGTATCGCAGCGAAATCGAGATGGAACGCACACAACCGCTACTAATTCCAACGCGTCAGAGAACAACACTTCACCAGCTTCGTCAGATGTATCAATTAAGTTGGAGCGATATCGCACGAGCGACGGGAGTTCGTGTCCACATTGTCTACTGGATGGAGGTAGGTATTTCCGTTCCGCTACCCGATATTCTCAAGGTGTTGCGCCTCTTTTCTCAATTTGCTAGACGCCAGTTTCGCCTCGCCGACATTCAAGGATTGCGCGTCAAAGACCCCATCGACGTATTTGTAGATTTGCCGTAATGCAGAGACGAAACAAAGAAATGAGCAGGACATATGTTACGGTGGCGCGTCAAGGAGGTTTTGGAGGAGCGCAAGCTGAGCGAACTGCAACTCTCCTATCGGTCGGGAGTCTCGTACAACACAATTCATAAACTCTGTCGTAACCCGACCTGTCATACAAGGCTCACTACGCTCGAAAAGCTAGCTGATGCATTGGACGTACCATGCGAAACGTTAATGGAAACGGTATATAGAGATAGGCGATGAATGGGAATTGTAGAGTATTTCGGGCTTGCCCCTGTCATGCTATATGCCGCTCAACTATTGTTTTCAGACCGCAAATCTGTTATCTTATCCACAACAATAAAATTTACGCAAAAAATAAGGAAAGGAGGTGCATCATGAAATCGTTTCATTGCTCGGTTCTGTGCAGTACTGCTTGTTCAGGTGTGCCTCCGCAGAGTGCATAGCACAAAAATTGTGCCGCCCTTTTGCCGTAGGCATTCCTGAATGTCTATGGCTTTTTTGTTTGCTAGAGAACATTTTCGCCGTAGGTGCATGCCGCACTTACGGCCTTTTATATGTTCTAAAGGAGAGAATACACTATGCATTTCTGCGATGGTCTCACCCTGGTCAAACCTTCGCTCGCTTATCGAGAAGAGTACACAGCGATGGTACAGGAGTTTATGCAGACGGACGAGGGATGGTTCAACAATTTTCCTCTTGCATTGGAGGATTTCGCGGCCTTTGTTTCCGAGTTGGAGGATGAGGCGCGGGGGATAGGGCTACCATCGGAAATTGTGCCGCAGGAGACGTTCTGGCTTGTGAAGGATAGTACTCGCGTGGTGGGCGAGATACGTCTGCGCCCGCACTTGACGCCGCCCTTCGAGCAACATAATGGGCACATCGGCTACAACATTCGCCCCTCAGAGCGACGCAAGGGTTACGCAACGTGTCAGCTTGCTCTGATGCTCGAAGAGGTAAAGAGACGTGGTATATCGCGTGTCATGCTCACTATCGACGGAGACAATCCAGCCTCGGTGCGTACTCTTGAGAAGAATGGCGGCAAACTGGAATGGCAACGCTTCTTCGATGAGAAAGGGGAAACGGTTTCGTGTTATTGGATTGAAATAAATTGAAACCAACCAACCAACGGACGACTCTTATGGTCGTCCGTTGGTTGGTTTCAATTTATTTTGTAGTATTCACACTTTCGGTCTCGCACGTTCAATAATTGCCGCTGCATCAACTCCTCTTGGCAATGTCCCAAAAGCTCTTCCCCAATTGTCTGTCAGGCGAGAGACACAGAAGGCGTCGGCGACTGCGGGATGGCTGTGCTGGACAAGCAATGAACCCTGTAGGACGAGAGCCATGCGTTCGACGAGATATCTAGCACTCCACTCGATGTCGTTCAGGTCGGTGAGTTCGTGTTGCAGGTCGGTGATGGCGGCGTCGAGATGGACGTTCGCTTTTTGTGCGGGTGCGACCTCAGAGAAGTAACTGGCGAGCGTCTGCGGTTCTTTAGCGAGGGCGCGGAGTACGTCCAGTGCATTGACGTTACCGGCACCTTCCCATAGCGAGTTGAGCGGAGCTTCGCGGTAGAGGCGTGGCAGAATGCTCTCCTCTACGTAGCCGTTGCCACCAAGACATTCCAGGGCTTCGGCGACGTGAGCGGGACCGCGCTTGGCAACCCAGTATTTGCCGAGGGCGGTGCCGAGACGTTTCATGTTGTTCTCGTGTTCGCTTGTTTGCGCCGAATCGCATGCTCGCGCAAGACGTAGCGCGAGCGTGGTTGCAGCTTCCGACTCGATACTGAGGTCGGCTAACACGTTTTGCATTAGCGGTTGATCGAGTAGGCGACGCCCAAATGCTTGACGATAGGCGGCGGAATGTGTTGCCTGTGCGACCGCTTGCCGCATGATTGCAGCGGTGCCTAGAATGCAATCCAGACGAGTAAAGTTCACCATTTCCACGATTTCACGCACGCCCCGACCTTCTTCACCAACAAGTATCGCCCATGTGTTGTCAAACTCGACCTCACTTGAGGCGTTCGAGCGATTGCCGAGTTTGTCCTTGAGCCGCTGAATAAAAAAGCGATTTTTTGTGCCATCGGGCAGGATACGCGGTAGGAGAAAGCAGGAAAGGCCATGCGTTGCCTGAGCAAGTACGAGAAAGATATCGCACATGGGAGCGGAACAGAACCATTTGTGACCCGTGAGCAGGTAGGCACCGTCGCCATCAGGAATAGCCTGTGTTGTATTGGCACGTACATCGGAGCCGCCCTGCTTCTCGGTCATACCCATACCACAGAGAATGCCGCGCTTCTCAGCAATGGGACGTAGTATAGGCTCGTATTCAAGTGAAAGGAGTTTTGGTAGCCATGTATCGGCGAGAGTAGCATGTTTGCGTATAACGGGAATCGCGGCATGCGTCATGGAGATGGGGCAGCCATGCCCACTCTCAACCTGTGCAAAGAGAAAGAAAGCAGCGGCACGTGCAACATGACTTCCGCGTTGCGAATCGCGCCATGAAGAGGCATGCATGCCTCTAGCAACAGCATTCTCCATTAGTTGATGATAGGCTGGAACAAACGTAACCTCGTCGAGACGATGCCCAAAGCGATCATGCGTGTGCAACACAGGCTCGTATGTGTTGGCGTCGAAGCCCCACTCAATGACCTCTTCACGACCTGCAAACGCGCCAAGCTCTGTAAGAGATGGAGTAGCCCATGCTGCGCCTTCACGTTGCACGCCTTCGACAAGCGCGTCATCTTGCGTGAAGAGGTTGTAGTTGGCAAGCGGAGGCGGCTGGTTGAATACGTCGTGCGTTGTGTGTCGTTGAGTTTTTTTTGCTGTTGTCATGCTGCGCCTCCGTTGGCCTAAAAACATTCTCATGCTGCATTGTTCACCTTAGTATAGCACGAATGGGCTGATACGCAACGACATGCGAAATAAAACGGTATTCCCATATGTTATACTGAATACAAGATGTCGAGTATTGTTGCATTGTTCAGTGAGAAATTGGTTCTGCCGACAGCAATAAGCTTTGAAGACATCGTAGTAGGAGCGTATCTCAGTGAGGCTTTATGTAGGCAGATTGCCTTATTCAACCACCGACCAGGAACTGTATGATCTTTTCAGCCAGTTTGGTGAGGTTCTTTCGGCAAACATTATCATTGATCGTGAGATGAATCGAAGCAAGGGTTTCGGCTTCGTCGAAATGAGCAACGATCAAGACGCGCAAAACGCAATGAACAATCTTAACAATTCCACCCTTCAAGGCCGTACAATCATCGTCAATGAGGCGAACGAGCGTCAGCCACGTAGCGGTGGCGGCGGTGGTGGTGGCGGCTATCGCAACGGCGGCGGAGATCGTCGTGGTGGTGGTGGCTAT
The DNA here is from genome assembly GCA_964250365.1 of uncultured Ktedonobacteraceae bacterium. GTDB lineage: Bacteria > Chloroflexota > Ktedonobacteria > Ktedonobacterales > Ktedonobacteraceae > JBBQVS01. The sequence goes on along the minus strand of CAXUGH010000002.1, from coordinate 12,504 downwards.
CGTAACGGTGGTGGCGACCGCGAACGTCGCTACTAACAAGTAATTGATACACAGCAAAATGCACCTCTCGACTTGCGTTGAGAGGTGCATTTTGCTGTGTATCAATTAACCCATTAGTACAGGTATTTCGCGGCGAATATCGAATGTGAGTAGCGCATGCGCCTTACGGATAGCATCCTCAACCTCAGAGGTATTATTCCCACGCGCGAAGATGAAGCCGAGATAGCTGGCACCTTCTGGCAAGGGTACGAGCCGATTATTCAGCTTCGCGGTAATTTCAACGCCTGTAATGAGTGGTACTGTCTGCGCCTCTTCAATGCCATGTACGCCCTTGAGCATACCAGCCGAGGGAATAGGAATCATCATCACACCTGCGGCAGACTCTTCACGCTGAATCGCGCTCACCTCTTCGCCAATGGCATGACGCAGGATAAGCTCTTCCAGGCACATGCCAGCCCCGAACTCAAGAATAGTGGAGCAGAGACCACCGATGGAGCGACCCGCGATTTCAAGCATCCAGGGACCTTGCTCGTTCACACGTAATTCCGCATGAACAGGCCCTGTGCGTAAGCCGAGGGCGGTAGCGGCAAGTTGCACGGCAGAAGCGATTGACTGCTGAACCTCCAGCGACAAGCGAGAAGGTGTAAGATAGATCGTCTCTTCAAAGAACGGACCGTCGAGCGGGTCGGGCTTATCGAAGAGAGTAAGCACTTGAAGTTGTCCACGCGTGACAATGCCTTCTAACGCAACCTCAATACCTGGAATAAAGTCCTCAACGAGAAACGCGGTCTCATGTTCGAGATTGCCCTCGGCGATCAAATAACGTTTGAGACGAGTGAAGGCGGCAACAAATTCGGTCGAGTTGTCGGCACGTATCACACCACGACTGCCAGATAAACGCAATGGCTTCACGACGCAGGGATAGGTTATTTGCGCCGCAATATCATGCGGATCATCACTCAGCCAGAAGCGACGGAATTCGGGACACGGTGCGCCACCAGCCGCCATAATGGTACGCATTAGATATTTATCGCGTGCAGCCTCCGCCGACTCTGGCGAATTATGAGCGAGTCCGAGGGCGGCACTGGCATGAGCGGCTAGCTCAGTGGCACTATCATCGACGGAGAGAATGGCGTCGAAGGGGTGTTTTTGTGCGTAGTCAACGATAGTGCGAACGGAGGTGGGAATATCCGCGAAATCGACGCCGAGCGGAACGTGCCAGTAATCGGAGAGCGTTTCGGGCAGGTCGATACCAACCACTACGTCGAGTTGTAATTGACGGGCAGCACTCAGAAATGCACCTGCGCGATAGGTCGCGGGCGACATGAGTAGCAGCACACGTTTTTGTTGCTTTTCAAAGTACATACCTACTACTTATCCTCATCTTGCGAGACATCGACCTTATAGCCAAGCGACTTCAAGGCTGCCGCTAAGCCAAACAAACGCGAATCGCCGCTCACCGTCCACACAAGCTCTGCTGGAGTACGTTGAAGAGGATTTGTCTCTCGCTCCCAATAGCACTCGAATGTGCCTTGCCAGTCGCGGTGCTGTACGCGTCCCTGATAACGCCAGGAATCAGCCATCGGACGGCGATTGTTGAAGCCGAGGCCAGCGGCGGTGATGCTTACAAAATCTTTACTACGAAAAACCACTTTCATAGAAAATCTACCTTTTTGTGTTGCAACATATTGTACAGCAGCGATATTCCCGACACAATACAGACGGACGACATGGGAGTTACTCCTATGTCGCCCGTCTGTATTGTGTCGGGATGTTGTTACTCCCTTAGATGTCCAGTCGCCAGATGCCTCGACCATGCGTCGCGGCATAGAGGACTCTACCATTTTCAGAGAGAGTGATACCAGCAACGGTCGCAACAGGTAGCCCAGTCGCGGCTGGACGCCAGTAGGAGCCACCAGCCTTAACCGCCGCGATACCAAAGTCGGTTGAGACGTAGATGGTGCCAGTGACACTATCGTAGGCAACGCCCGTGAGCGGCTGGTCGCCGAGGTTGTGACTGATATCCTTCCATGTCGCCGTCTTCGTCTGCGGATTGTAGACCACATCGAAGACATGCCCTGGTGTCGTAGGCGTGTAGGCACTGTAGCCTGAGAACGAAACGTAGGCATGATACGGATTCTTGGAGTCTACAGCGATGCCGCTGATGAAACGGTTAGGCTGTGCAGCCGTGTCAATGCGCGTGAAGCTGACCGTTGTAGGATCAGTTGCATTCGCATTGTCAGAGATGAACAGGCGACCACCACGAGTCGCAGCCCACATCGTGTTGGTGTTGCTAGACGCACGCTTGATTGCAACAACGTAGCTACCACCCTTATCCGCACCAAAGGCTGTGCTAGTCAGGTCAGGACCCAACGGAACCCAGTCGCCACACGGTGGATTGTAGACACCCGTAGTCTCGCCGCAATTCGCGTCGAGGAACGCTTGTGAGCCACCGTTGTCGGTTGTGCGCCAGACGTGCTGGAGACCAACAAACATCGTGCCACTTGTCTTAGGATCGCCAATCAATGGCACGTAGAAGGACGCCGCCTCATTGCTCGCGGTAAGCGGATCAGAGATGTAGTCCCAGGTGTTCGGGTTCATGCCACTGAAGTTTACGTCGATGCTGGGACCATAGTACGTATGCATGCGTACATTTTGATTGCCAACGTCGATGACGGATTGTCCACCGTCCCCACCGACGGAATCGAACCATTTCGGCGATTGCGCCGAGTTGTACGACCATGTACCGTTATCCTGTGTTCCACCAATGAAGTCGTTCTTGGGGTTCTTAGGATTGACGGTCACACTCTGAAACTGTAGGTCTGCCAGACCTGCATTCTCGCTATAGAGTGTGGTAGGAATGGCACTGAGCCAACGCTGACAGTCAGCGAGATCGGCACCTTTGAGGCCACGAGTAGCACATTGAGCCGACTGATCGGAGAAGGTGCCATCGGTACGAACCAAGCCACCGTCCGAACTCATGAACGCGATGTCTGGGTTGCCAGGGACAAACGCGTATGCATGCTGGTCGGGATGCAGTCCCAATGGAGGCGATTGTGCGTCATCAGTCATATCCGTGAAACTAACACCCGCATTGGTAGAACGCATAACCATCCTACCGTTAGAAGCAGGATTCGCAGTAAAGATTTCGGAATACTGCGCCGAACCACCGTACCAGACGGTATCAGGATGCCCTGCAGGTGATGCAATCCACATGTCGTAGGAACACTGCGTCTCACAGAAGTTGTACGAGTCATAGCCAGTCGTACCTGGAGTTGGATCAGAAAGCTTTGTCCAACCGGGGTTGTTGGTACCATCAGTAAGCGTTGATGCCGCGACATTAGCGTTATCAACACGGTAAAAATCGGCGTTAGCATCCGCAAGGTCGCCGAGGTAGATACGAAGGTTGTTGCCCATTGGAGCTAGCGCAAACTCGGTGCGTGAGGATGGGCTATTGGCGAAGAGACCACCACCCGCTGAGGCGAAGACCTGCTCGAATTTCTTGTTCTCTAGCTGACGGTACAGGCCGTAGTCATGTACGGAGAAGTAGACGCGTGAAGGTAAGCCAGCCGCAAGGCCAGTACGGTCGAATACAACCGTGCTTACCCCACCTCGTGCGAAGTCATTCCCGTTAGGCGTGCCGGGATCGACAACATCCGTTTGTTTGCTGAAGATCAAGGAGAATGTTTTGCCACCGTCGATTGACTCATAGAGACCAACAACAGGCGCATCTGGCGGAGTGAAACGACCTCCATTGACGGAAGAGGCACCATGACGGGCAACATCTGTACCAATGAGGATGTGTTTCGAGTTCAAAGGATCAATCGCGATTGAACCAATTGCACGATCCTTCGCGGCGGCGATGCTACCCGGAACCACGCGCCATGTCGCACCATAGTCGGTTGATTTGTAGAGACCAACACCCGCCTCGGAGTCGCTGGAGCCATTGGCCTCACCGGTGCCGACGTAGATAATTCTGCCATCAGGAGTGGAGGGATCAATGAAAAGCGAACCGATAGAGTTGGAAGGAATACCAGCGGAAGACCACTCCCAACGCGGAGGCGTTGCAAGAGCATTGGTTGATACCCAGACGCCACCACCAGCAGCACCCATCCAAACACGACACGCTTTTGCCGTACAAGGATTAGAGATAGCCAGTGCAGTTTCGCGTCCAGAATTTACAGTTGAGCGACCAGTGTACGTCACAATGCTAGGGACATAGCCCACTGTAGGACCATATTGTTTCCAGCTATTGTCGCTGTAAGGTCTAACGCTGTTAGAGACACTAGCCCAGGAGTTGTACGACTTTACTGCCTGATTGTAGGTAATATATCTACCTGGGTACGCCGCATTATCATACTGCTCTTGCTCTGCATTCTTAGGATGGTTGACTGCATCAGGACCAGGATAAGGATTATTGTCGTCATATGCGTCATCATCATCGTAATGAGTGCTGAGGAAATGGTTGTAATTTGGGTGTACGGGCGGGTCCGCGAACACACTTGTTGAATGCAAATATGCGGTAGCAAGTGCAATCACGAGCGTTACAACGGCAAGGCCGTACAGGAGGGAGTAGCGCGTTTTCTTTGTAAGACGTGCCATAGCTTTGTTTTTGACCTCCATAGCTTTGATTTAAGGAAATAAAAACACTAAAAGAGACAAATTTACAATATTCAATGAAAAGCTTGCATGCTCTTAATTTAAGAGCTTGCTCAGAAGTCTCCTTTCTCTCAAAAGTGAAAAAGTGGAGTATTGAGGATAAGTTATCCTCATCTATAAATGGAAATTTTTGAGGCACTATTGAAAATAGTAAGAGATAAGACGAATAGAGTAAATAGTAGGCAAGTGTCAATCAGGTAGCGAAACGGTGTATTTTTGTGCCTTTGGTTAAGAAATCTTAACCTCAATTTAAGCACATCCTTATCTAAAGTTCGGTTGTATGATGCTAATGTGTGTCATAATAGGTAACGTGGTCTATTAGAAAGAGCTTTGTGACACCTTTCCATATGTGTTTGAAGCTCCATCTTTCAAAGGAATTTGTGTACAAGGCAGGGAGACCCTTGCGGTCTCCCCTACATATAGAGGAGGCGCGAACATGTAGGGGAGACCCTTGCGGTCTCCCTGCCTTGTGCTATACAACTACAAAAGATGAAGGAAAGGGACATACTATGCCAACACTCGTTTTTTTACTTGATGTAGATAACACGCTACTCGCCAACGATGATGTAAAGAAAGATTATGACGCACATTTGCAGGTTGAGCTGGGACCAACTTTGACACAACGCTTCTGGGACATCTATGAACAGGTACGTAAGGAGAGGAGCGTGGTTGACATTCCGCTCTCGCTCAAACGGTTGCGCGAAGAAGTGCCACCTTCGGAGCTAGACGAGCAGACATTCGAGCACGTAGAGTCGATTTTCTATAACTATCCCTTTGCCGACAAGGTGTATCCGCATGTGTTCGAGACTCTGACCTATTTAAAAACAATCGGTACACCAGTCGTGGTTTCAGATGGCGATCTGGTTTTCCAGGTACAGAAGATTACGAACAGTCATCTTTCCGAGGCTGTTGACGGTCACGTACTGATTTACACACATAAACAGGAACACATAGATAGTATCCTGAAGAATTACCCCGCCGATCACTATGCGATGGTCGATGATAAGCCGCAAATACTTGTTGACTCGAAACATATTTTACGCGATAAGTTGACCACTGTTTTTGTGAAGCAGGGCAAATATTCATTAGAGCCATTTCCAGAGGGCTTCGTGCCGGATATCACATTAGAACATATCGGGGACCTACGAAATATTACGCGCGAGCAGTTCTTTACAACGAAACAACAATAGTAGGAGACAGAGAGATATGCGTTATCATTTGCGCGAACGCGCGTGGAGCTTAACCGAGGCATTCGTCATTCGCGACGATGCAGGCAACGCTGTACTTGAGGTGCGTGGCAAGTTCTTTCACATCGGCGACGACCTCGTGATGTTTGATCGTTACTCAGGACAAGAGGTCGCCCACATCAAGCAGCATGTTATTTCACTATTGCCACGCTATGAGATTTATCGCAACGGGCAGCAATGGGCAGACGTACATGAGCAATTTCGCCTCTTTGGAGAACGCTTCAAAGTCCAGGGTGCCAACGGCATGGTCTTTCATGTTGATGGCGATATCTGGCACTGGAATTTCACCATCAGCGATGCCTATGGCAACCTGATGGGCAACGTTGGGCGTCAATTCTCAATCTTCCGCGATAGTTACGCCGTTGACGTTGCCCCTGGCGTTGACGCGCCATTTGTGCTATCGCTTGCCATAGTGATCGAGATGGTGAAAGAGCATCACGAGCGTAGAGATGAATAAAATGATAGAAAAAACATGAGAACGGCAAAGCCGTTCTCATGTTTTTTCTATCATTTTACAAGCTGCACACGAAACGTCTTTATCTCAAAAGGGCGTACCTGAAACGCGAAAGTATTCTCGCTATAGGATATGTCGCGTAGCGGTGCCTCTAACAGATTGCATTCCTGTACAGCACTGATGGTAGTAGCGAACGTCAGACTACCGCCTCCGCGCTGGTTGTGTGCCTCATAGAGACGCACAATCAGCCCGTTGCCATCTTCTGCTGGCTTGACCGTATCTATAACGACATGCTTGCAATCAGTGTAAACCAGCGAATAGGCTTCTATAGTGAGTACGTCGCCAGGCTGTATCTCATCATCCAATGCAGAATCGACATTTCGGCTACGCTTCGTTGCTGCTTCCGAAGGCGCGTTCAAGACGAAGGCGGGTGCATTCAATTCGTAGGCATGGCGTACCGTTTGGGCGTCGCGCCAATCACCTTGATGGGGCAGCAGACTGTAGGTGAAGCGGTGAATGCCCTGATCGGCGTCTGGATCGGGATAAACGCCAGATTTGAGCAGCGTCAGGCGCAACACGTTATCGTGACAGTCGTGCCCATACTTGCAATCGTTGAGCAGACTAAAGCCATATCCACCTTCGCTTACATCGGCCCAGCGATGGGCACATACCTCGAAGCGTGCCATATCCCATAAGGTGTTGCGATGGGTAGGACGCTCGACGCTACCAAATTGAATCTCATAGGTAGCGCGTGTGCTATTGATCGCTAGCGGAAAGACAGCTTTTAGCACCATTTGATGCTCGTGCCAGTCAATCTGGGTGGCAATGTCGATACGTGGCGAACTACGCCAGAGCGAGATACGCTGTGTAATGCGCGATTTCAGGTAGGAACGTTCAACCTCAACACACACGCGCACAGGTCCCTCTTCAAGAATACGCATAGTAGGAGCATCGTGTAAGGGATACGGTTTCTCCTCATAGAAGAGGTCAATATCCCACGCATCGAAGTTCAGTGGACGATCCTCGTAAGCGATCAACTGGTTGCCCGTCTGTCCAGAGACGAAGACCTCGCGCTCCGCATGCTTATCGTACAGACGCTGTATCTCTCCATGTGTATCGAGCGTCAATTCATAGTACGTGTTTTGTAGCGTGATGTACCCTTTCTCGTTTGTATTTACCGAACATGTTTGCTCGATTGCTTCATCAGGAGCAATGCTTGGCTCTGAAAAGATGCTCACGCCGCATGGTGGCATCGAGACGCCATCGACAAGCACAATTTCGTTGCCATCCCAATCCGTCGTCTTTTGCGTCCCTTTTACATCAGGCATAGTAGAGCCTGCGATTTGTAGTGGTTCGGTTCGTTCCCAGGGAAGCATATTGAAGAAGGCGATGCCACGTTCGTTCAAACCAAATTGTTTGCTCAATACGGCAAGTGCCTCGCTGCGTACCTCTTCGCCAATAATTCGCGCCTCGGCATAGATGCGCTCGGCATCCTCGTATACCTCATGAATAGAGGAGCCAGGGAGGACATCGTGAAACTGGTTGAGCAGCAGAAGCCGCCATCCTGCGTTGAGAAATTCCTGGCGCGAAGGCATACCGTAGAGACTCGCCCACGAACTGAGCAGTTCAACTTCGCGGTAGAGAATTTCCGAGCGACGGTTCAGTAGTTTCATGCGTGCTTGCGAGGTGTAGGTGCCACGATGATATTCAAGATATAACTCACCGACCCAGCGCGGCAGTTGCGGATTATTCCAAACGCGCTCGTATAGCTGCGAGAAGTAGCTATCGACGGTACCCCAGCGAACAATCGGGAAATTTGGCATGTCGGCGAGTACCTGCGAGGTTTGTAACATCTCTTCGGTTGGACCGCCGCCACCATCGCCCCAACCAGCGAGATAGAGCAAGTCGTCATTCAACGCTTGTTGGCGGTAGTTCTGCCATGTGTTGGTCATATCTTTTGGATGCAACGGACCATTATAGGTGTAGTAGGTTGCTGAATATACATCCGGGGCGGTGATAAAATGCGTCAATACTTCGGTGCCGTCGATGCCGCGCCAACGGAAGGTGTCACAGGGCATACGGTTGAACTGATTCCAGCTAATCTTTGTCGTCATAAAGAGTGGAATGTCGCAGCCGCGCATAATCTGTGGCAAAGCGGCACTATAGCCGAATACATCGGGTAGCCAGACATGGTGTGGCGTGACGCCGAACTCTTGTTGTGTGAAGCGTGTGCCCTGCATAATTTGGCGTATAAGGGATTCGCCAGAGGGAAGGTTGCAGTCTGCCTCAACCCACATGGCTCCCGCAAGCTCGAAGCGTCCCTCGGTGACACGCTGCTTCACCCGCTCGTATAGTTCTGGCACATCCTCTTTGAGCCACTGTAGCACCTGCGGTTGGCTCTGGCTATAGTGAAACTGCGGATAACGCTCCATCAAGCTGAGAACGGTTGAGACGGTATGTGCAATCTTCTGGCGTGTTCTCCAATAAGGCCACATCCAGCCAACATCGAGGTGAGCATGTCCACTTAACATAATCTTTGGTTGCTCGTCGGATTCCGAATAGTTCAGTAAAGCTGTTTGCAGATAGTTATAGGCCGAGGATGCCGAGACGGAAAAGCGTTCGCTGTCCCAGCCTTCGCGCAAATCGAGCATGTTGTAGCTAGTGTTGAGTTGCCCAACTAGAGCGTGACGAACAAGACTCTGTTCGCTCATTGTTTCCGAACTATCGAAAATAGTATGCATCAGATAATACAATTGCCACAGAGCAACGTTTCTGTGCCGTAGTGTTACGCCTCCGAAGGGTTGCGGAACGCTCGTGTACGCCTGAATTGCGAGAGTGTGAGGCCGTCCATCATATACCTGTTCCGGTAGCAAGAGCAAGGCATGGCGATAATCTAAGCCACCAATGGCGCGACCATCGAGAAAAACAGTTGCCTCGACGAGCAGAAGCAGGCTATCATCTTTGCTGGTATTCCAGGCAAGATGCAGCGTTGTGGGTTTGGTTTGCGCGGGTAGTTCAAAGCCTAGCCAGCTTGTGCTATGTGTTTTGCCCCATTCTTTGCCCTTTTCTAACGGTTGCCACTGTGTCGTATCTGTAAATGGCGACGACGGTGGTGGCGTCATCGGACCTGTGGCAGAGGCAATATAGACAGAAGTAACAGGTATCTCTCGACCTTCTGCGGCATTTCCCAGTTCGGCAATACGTGACCAAAGTTTGCTTGTAGTAAGCGACATTCGAGCTTCCTTCCGTTGCTGTTCTTTCCCTTACGGTAAAACATAAGGCATGAGATAGACATAGTGTATGTCTTACGTTTTGTTCGCGTCAAGAGAGCGAAGAGCGGCAGGGAGACCGCAAGGGTCTCCCCTACATTTTTCTCCACCCTACGTGTAGGGGAGACCCCTTGCGGTCTCCCTGCATTTTCTCTCCCTGCATTTTCTCGTTTGTTTTGTGGTATTATATGTTTGTTTTGTGATACTATAGAGGTACATCTTCATAGCACGGCATAAGACAAGCATGCATAGGCGATAAAATCGACAATAAGGGGTGGAGACGAGTTTCAATCTCGTCATCAGCATATAAAGTATTCATGAAACAAGTCAAAAAAGCATATGTTCAGCTTAGTATTGAAGCTCAGAAAGCGTTATTTGTAGACGTTCATCACCGTAGTACGATTGAGGCATGCGGCGTTTTGCTTGGCACGATAGATGAGCAAGGCAACTGGCATGTCGAGCAGGCGTATCCGTTACATAACATTTTCGCGTCGCCCGTTTATTTTGAGTTCGCACCTGAAGACCTGTTGAGCGTCGAAATGGAGCATCCAGACCGTATCATTGGCGTGTATCATAGTCATCCAACAGGATTCGCGGAGGCTAGTAGTACAGATCGTGAAAATATGAGGCGTGTGAATAAAGAGCAACAGATTCCGTGGGTGTGGTGCATTATTCGCGGTCCCTTCAACGAGGCAGCGGAGCAGGCTCAGGGAGGACGCATTACACCGCCTTTTATTTCTGCGTATCACCATTATGAGCAAGAGGGGTTGCTGAGAATTCCTATTATTATCGAAGAGTCTGAAAATACTAAGACAAGTAGCTAATCCAGTAGTCAACGCTTTGTAAATGCGTTATAATACGCCGCATACGATGCATTGAAAGATGTAACGCACTCCTAAGCAAGGATGAAAAGACACATGAAATGTCCTAGATGTGGAAATGAGGTTAGCACAGACGAGGCATTCTGTGGGCAATGTGGTTTGCCGAATGCGCCTCAAGTGGCACCGCCAACGGCGATGGTTCAAAGGCCGTCCTCGCAAAGTGGACACTTGAATTCGTATCCTACTCAGAATGCATCAAATCCGCAAAATTCTGCAAATCAACTTCCATTTGCCAATTCACAAAGTTCATCCTTGCAGCAACAATCGCCATCGCCAACTCCATCGGTGCAGGCTCCAGCTTCACGTCAACAAACAGGTTTTTACCAGGATGCGACAGAGGCTATTTCAGTTCTTCCTAGTAATCCCGGTGTACCACAGCAACAGCCATTCTCGCCAATGCCGCCAACATCTTATCCACAACAAGGAATGCCAGGACAATATAACTATCCGCCAAATCAGCAGCCCTTCCCTTCGCAACCTCAACCGATGCAGATCGCGAATTATGCACGACAGGCATATCCGCCGCAGCCTATGCAGACGAGTCAGAATTATACTCGTGATGGACGCAAGATAGCACTTCCACCACAAAAACAGTCAAACGGTGCAATCGTCTTTATCGTGAGTATCTGTCTTGTCGTTGCGCTATTAAGTGCGGTTGGAGTTGCAACGCTCTACGCCACGAGAGGTCACACACCAACACCACAACAACCGCCAGCACAAAGTGTTGCGCCAACTCCAACGCTTGCTCCCACTCCGACATTCACGCCAACAACCGCACCAACTGATACACCAGTTCCAACTGCGACGACTCCACCAGTAACGCCGCCGCCCGATCCAAACTTTGTGTATTGCGGGCAACTATGTGCGGCTAATGGCTTCTCAACAGAATACCCGCAGGCGTGGGTTGCACAAACGCTCACCTCTGGTGTACAGGGAGTACAATTTGCTAATCCCGCAGCCGTAGATCAATCTGCAACTTTCAAGGCACTTGGTCCAACGGCGGCTGCACCAAATGATATTGTACAGACCGATTTGCAACAAAACTTTGCGAATAAGCCCAGTTATACCGTTGTCATGCCCAACACTTCCGCGCATATCGGCGGCGAAACATGGTTCAAAGAGGTGATCACCTATCAAGTAGCCAATTCGCAAGGGACCAATCAGACAGAATACGTCGAGGTATACGGCGACGTTCATCAGGGAAAAGGCTTTGTCTTAGAGTTACAAGCCTCTCAGGATCAGTTTCCAGGAGTGAATACGCAATACTTTGAAAATATCACGGGACGCTTCCTGTTTCTCTAGCAAAGGTACATAGATTGGAAAACTCATGAGATACTTTCTCATTGTGCTGGTGTGCATAAGTGGTATGACGAGTCTGGCTCTTGAGATGTGCGCGGAACGCTTGATGGAGCCATACTTTGGTACCTCGTTACTTGTGTGGGCAAGCCTCATCGGGTTAATCCTACTCTATCTCACCGTTGGCTATTTCGTGGGTGGAAGATTGGCAGACCGCTATCCATCGCCACAGGTGCTTTGTACCGTTACTGCGTTAGCGGCGATTGCAACCTCGATTCTTCCTCTGGTCAGTCAGGGTATTCTCAATTGGTCGGTGACAGGGCTAACAGAGGTATCGGTAAGCATTTTCGCCAGTTCGCTGGTCGGCACAATACTGCTGTTCGCCATTCCCGTTACGTTACTTGGTATCGTCTCGCCATTCGCCATTCGTCTGCTCACAAAAGATATCAGACAGAGTGGACGCTCCAGCGGCTCTCTCTACGCCATCTCGACCTTTGGCAGCATTCTCGGCGCATTCCTTCCCGTTCTGTGGCTCATCCCCACCTTTGGTGTACGCCGTACTCTGCTTCTTTTCGGGGTGTTGCTGTTTGCGGCCTCACTGTGGGGCTTGCGTCCGCTGTGGCGACCCTCGTTCTTGCTCGTGCTAGTCACGCTCTTTTTGCCGCTGGGACCGCTCAAAAATATTCCGAATTTGATTT
>CAXUGH010000001.1:60727-89031 GCA_964250365.1 uncultured Ktedonobacteraceae bacterium | reverse complement strand
TTGTTCATTAGCTACTATAAAATGCTATCACTGATGATTGTTGCAACATCAAGATTCAGCACAGCACCAGCGCGAATCAGGGTGAGCGATACTTTCTCAGGTGTGCCCAGTTGCGCTACAATCTGCCGTAACTCCGTAGGTGTCGTCACAGGTTTCCCTGCGACATCGAGCAAGATGTCACCGACCATAAGGTCGTTTGCCTGTCGCGTATCTTCGACACCGGCTATGAGTAGTCCTTGCTGGCGTTGTAGGCTTAGCAGAGTGCGAACGGTTTCAGGAAGTTCCACCGTTTGCACGCCTATGCCAAGCCTTGTAGTGCGCTGAGTGAGACTTGTGAGCCAGTTGGTGACGACGTTACTCGGTATCGAGACCGAGAGGTCGCCACCAAAGATCATCGCGTTGATGCCGACGACACTTCCATCTGCGTTAAGCAATGGACCACCGGAATTTCCTGGTGCTAGCAACACATCCGATTGAATGTACTGCGTTGTCACGTCCTCACCTAGCTTCGCTGTTCTGACCGCGCTTACGATGCCAGCCGTGAGAATCCAGCGTTGTCCCCAGGGATGACCGATTGCGAAGACCCATTCACCGGTACGAAGAGCTGATGAGTCTCCAATTGCAAGCGGCTGAGGAATATCGCCAGTGGTTTTTAACAATGCTAGGTCGAGCCGAGGGTTGCGATGGAGTACCTTCGCGTCGAGCGTTCTGCCATCGGCAAGGTAGACCTGCACGCGAGCATTGTCTCTAGCAACAACGTGATTGTTGGTGAGAATATGCCCTTGCGTGTTCCAGATGATACCCGTGCCTGCACCACGTCCCTCGGTGTGTATCTGCACAATACTTGGTTGCGCGGCGGTGAAAATGTCGGTTAAGCCCGACGAAAAGCCATCGGGCAACGGAATAGAAGATTTTGTCGAAAACGTTTCTGCTTGTGTCATGCTCTTCCCATCCTCCTTAACTACTGGCGCTGCCCAACGGTGACTTGCAGCTTCTGGACAGCATTGCCACGAATGACTTCTACAGGAATGGTCTTGCCCACGTAATCGCCGACCAGTACAATATGCAAGTCCTCTGAGTCCTTAATGGCATGACCTGCTAGAGAAACGAGGATGTCGCCAATCAGCACACCGCCCTTTTGAGCCGGACTATTCTCTTCGACCTTGACAATCAAGAGGCCGTGTTCTTGTTCTCGACCCGAACGCTGCCCAGTCGGTATGTCTACTAACTGACTGCTAATGCCGAGATAGCCGCGCTTAATAGTACCGTGTGCCTCCAGAGTATCAGCGATGCCTTTAGCAATATTGGCAGGAACGGCAATAGCGACGCCATTGGCTAGACCAGTTGTTAAAAGTCCAACAACTGCGCCATTCAGGTCGATGAGCGCACCGCCGGAGAAGCCGGGGTAGGGAGTGGCATCTGTACGGATGTAGCGTTCGAGCGTCGTACCTTGACTGGTACGGAGCGGACCACCGACTGCGCTCACAATACCAACACTTGCCATCGGACCTTCGCTGTTAGAACGACCGACAGTCATAATCAATTGTCCAACGCGTGCCTCATCGCTTGCCCATGTTGCAGGTGTGCCATTGAGGTCTTGCACGCGTAGAATGGCGAGATCGCTGGCGACGTCACGACCAACGAACTGGGCGGGTAGAGTACGATTGTCATGTGTTTGAACGGTGATATTGCTTTCACGGTCTAACACATGAGCGGCGGTCAATACAAGGCTATCGGTATAGATAACTCCGCTAGCAGGTTGGCGTTCACGACCATCGACCAGGACAAGCGAGGAGCTAACCTGCTCAACAGCATCAGCCATCTGGTTTGAAAGCGAGCGAAGCGGTGAATTTGTAGGGGAAGTAGTTTGTTCCATGATTTTCTTTTTTCCTTTACGGGTCTCGCAAGAGGCACCTTTCCTCTTTGCGCTTCACTATACCCGCTACACTCTCATCACAACATCGGCAATTTCGCTAGTTTTCATACCTGTAGTAATAGCTAGGATAGCTTCCTAATACGGCTGGCTCATCAATGAATGGTGTCTCTCCAGTACTCGCTCTTTTGAGAAGTACGTCTCGTATCTGGAGTTAGGAGAAGCACAGATGTGTCGTGCTGCAGAAATTCCCTTTTGCTTTCCAAAAAAGTGTGCTAAAACACGTTTCCACTAATGCAAGTTAGTGTACACGTTGACAGACATGTGATATACTCGAGGGTGCAAGTTGTCAAGTTGTATGGAATATGCTTGACAGATATAATCAGGAGTTACCATAAGATTATCAAGAAATGTTCAAGGCACAAGAAGGTGTGCCATAATCCAGAGACAATCGTAGACGCAAAGAATGGTTTAATACGAGGCTTAGTGGTCGTGATCGACCACAAGACAGGACAGGTGCGCGGCCTCCTATACAGAAGATGTAATCGGGCAAGGGACTTCTGAATGAAGACAGAAATCTGTTACAGCGAATGATAGACTATCTCTCAACATTCGCTTCAGAACCGGACATCTCTCCCCTGCAATGATGATCCTTATGAATTCCAGAACAAAGACTATAAGAAATATTTTACTAGCACCTAGAATGGTATTTCTATGATGCTAGGTACGATGGAGAAACCAGTCATGGATGATGTACAGTTACCATTCGCGGTCGTCGCCTATCAGTCCCAGAGTCTCGATTCCTGGATTCCAAGCGGTGCGCCAGACGCCCCACCTTGGGAGCGTTGCCTAGCAAACTTTCTGCGCCAGCTTTACGAGCGTAGCCACAGCGAGAAAAGCGTGCGTGACTACCGCCGCACCTTGCTCACATTTTTCTCTTCAAGCGCATATGGTGGCCCACCCAAGCATCCAGAACACTACACACGGGAGGATGTAGAGGACTTCTTACATCGTCCATCTACCTCACGCCGTAATACGGGAGCTACTCCCGCCACAGCTACGGTCAATCAGCGTCTAGCCATCGTCTCCTCGTTCTACAAGTTTGCCGCCACGTTTACCATTCCTGGCCCTGACGGTCGCCCACAGCCGCTTCTCCGCACTCCCAGCCCAACACTGGGATTGCGTCACAATCGTCCCGACAGGACCTACCGAGCCTTCTCCGATGGGGAGCTTGACCGCTTCTTCGAGGTAATCCCATCGGATACCGTCAAGGGATTGCGTGACCGAGCGATCTTCTTGCTCTATTTCTGGACCGCGCGTCGTCGCGAAGAGATAGCTCGTCTGCGCTGGGGCGATATTGAACAGACCACCTTTGTCGACGAGCGAGGTAGACGCAGACAGGGCTGGCGCTACCGCTTCTATGGGAAGGGTAAGGGCGGTCAGCAGGACTGGGCGGAACTTCCGGGTCCTGCCAAGCAAGCCATTGATCGTTACCTCGTTGCTGCTCGCCGCATGAAGGCGATACACTCTGCTGATCCGCTCTTTGTAGCGATCGGTCCAGAACAAGGGGGTGGCAAGCCGGGGGTGACCTTGCCAGTGGATGATCGAACGCCGTTAACAAGCCGGGCCATTGCACACGCGCTCAAACAGTACGCTCGCGGGGCGGGTATCGACGTCCAGAAACTCTCAATTCACTCCTGGCGACATACAGCTGCCCAGCAGCGCTATCAGGCCGGTGAGGATGTACGCTCTCTTCAGCGCCTTCTTCGCCATAGCAATATTGCCACGACCGATATCTATATCCGTGGGCTGATGGGAACCGCTGACCCAGGTGCAAGCCTACTAGAGGAGCGTTTTGCCCACCTCTCTCACCCCAAGACGAAAGAGGAGAAGCAAGGTGAGTAAAGACTTGGTTTAGTGTAGCGAGGTTATGGGGCAAATGCAAGTGTGAAGTCACGCGATAAGAAGAAAATAGGAGATGCGTTTTACACCTTTTTTCATCGGATTCCGAAGACATACTAAGCAGCGTTCAGAGAAGGTCACGCAATGCACCTGGACTTTTGCCTAACGCACGTTTGATGTGTCGACTCAAGTGACTGGCAGAGTCATAGCCACACAACATCGCAATAGTCGAGAGGTTGCTACTGGATGTGCGTAACAGTGTTACCGCGTGCTGTAAACGGATTTCTTGCAAGTAAAGAAGAGGCGACCGTCCACGTAGATGTGCGAATTGGAGACGTAGATGTGAACAGGAAACTCCCACCTCCTGAGCGATATCTTGAATCCGTAGTGGTCGGCTGAACCGTTCCCGGAGGAGCTGTTCGACATGCTGGACGAGACGCTCCGCTTCGCTGATATGCCGCGCGTCCTGAGTCCGTCGTAGCAAGATATCCAACTGGTTGACTAACGAGGTCAGCATAACCTCTCTGTCTACGCCCTGTCTGCCCCATTCTCGCACAAGCGCAGTGCAGAGATTACCGAAGATGAGTTCAGGCGTGTCCATACACATACGGGGCCACGGCTGGTCTACAGGGGCATCAATCCCGATGAAATAATTTGTGTAGGCGGTTACTGCATATTCAGCATGCTGTATCTGTGGGGGGGTGAGGAGCAATATTCCAGGTTGGCTTTCATACACTTCATCCCCAACAGGACAGGAAATATATCCACTCCGGTAGTAGACAAGTTCCCAGGAAACATGACAATGTGCAGGAAAATCCCGCCCCTGTACCGCCTCATATGCACCTGCTGAAAGGAGATGTAGTGGGACTCGTGGCGATTTGTGCAAATATTGAGACGTTTCATGCATTGTTTCTTTCCCTCATGCTCATTATACTTACTCTTGTTGAAGATAAGTATAAACAAGACCTTCGCTCCTGTGCAAGCAGTGGACGGGAACGATTGAACAAAAAATGAGTGAGACATTGTGTGCGCGATTGGTAAGAGCGAAAGGAGTACGAATGAAACTCAGTTTCCTTACAGGGTCCGTGAAGGATATCGAGAAAGCGGCACAGTTTGGCTTTGATGGTGTGGAACTGCAAGTGGGAGCATTTGGCAATGCGGCACAAGGACCCTTAAATGAGGAGAACATCGCACAAGCAAAACACGCTTGTCAGACGCATTCTATGACAATCACGGCCCTTGCGTACTACGACCTTTCGTTCGCCCCACCACCGGCTGATGTTCTTTCTACCGCATATGAGCGGGTATTCGAGGCTGCAGAGAAGCTTGACGTGACAACGGTTGCCAGCATGAGTGGCTTTGATGCGAATCGTGACTGGGCTGGCAATGTACAATTATTCGCCGACCGCTTCGGTCCAATTGCTCGTCTTGCTGAAGAACGTGGTAGACGCGTAGCGATTGAAAATTGGATGGGCTTTGGTGGCTCCCTTCCATTCAAGCCAATCAATATGGGTGGTTCCCCAGATACGTGGGACGCGTGGTTTCAAGCAGTTCCATCAAAGGCACTTGGGCTTGAGTTCGATCCGTCACATCTTTACTGGCAAGGCATCGATCATCTGCGTGCGCTGCATGAGTTCAAAGACCGTATCTATCACGTTCACGCAAAAGATACGGAGATGCTGCCAGAAAAACGCTATCGAGGCGGCGTGAACGGGGACTACTACCGCTTCCGCATTCCTGGCTACGGTGAAATTTCCTGGACTGCCTTCGTCTCCGCGCTCGACGAGATTGGCTACGATGGTGGGGTCGCAATTGAACACGAGGACATGGTGTACTGGGGCGCGAGATTTGACGAGGGTCTGCTACGTGGCAGACAGGTACTCCATCCACTGCTGAGTCCACACAGACGAGAAACAAGAATATAACGGTGAAGAAAGGCAGCTTGTCGTAATGCAGGAAGCACAACTTGCGATCAACTCAATATCGACGCGCCAGGAAAGTCTTGAAGAGGCTCTCAGGGCCTATGCTATAGCTGGTTTTCATTACGTGGAATTTGCTTTACCACTGGTAAAAAACTGGATAGCCCAGCAACACACTGTTGACGACGTGCGCCACCTGCTTGCCCAGCACCAACTTCAAGCAATTGGCGGTTTCGAGACGCATGTGGAGTGCTTTACCTCGTTAAACGCACAACGTGCGAACCATCAAATCCACCTAGCAAATGCACAGCTCATTCATGAACTTGGAGGAGGTACGCTTGTTGTTGGAACGGATGGCCCTCCACAAGCATCATTTGATGCTCTTCATACTGTGGCAGATGTTTTCCGCGACTTAGCAAGCAAGATGGAGGGAATGAACGTGAACCTCGCGCTTGAGTTCAACTGGTCTCCTCTCGTGAAGAGTCTCAAGAGTGCTACGTATGTCTGTGAACAGGTCGATCATCCACAAGTTGGTATCCTCTTTGATCCTGCCCACTACTATGTCACCAGCACGAAGTTGGAGCATCTCGCGCCTACAACGGTGCGCTGGATCAAGCATGTTCACCTGAATGATATGGTTGACAAGCCCGGCGAGTTCACCGATTGCAATGCTGACCGTGTATTACCAGGACAAGGCATACTTGATCTCCCTGTGTTGATCTCGATTTTGGAGCAGTGTGGCTATACAGGTTTTTTCTCCATCGAGATGTTTAACGACGACTTGTGGCACCTTCCCGTTTTCGAGGCGGCTTCACAGTGCTATCAAAGTCTGCTGCCCTTGTGCAACTCATAATGTCATAGCAAGGAGGAGAGATGAATACAGAACCAGTACGTCTAGGATATGTCGGTTGTGGCTTCATGGCTCAGCATGTTCACTTGCCCAACTTCTCTACCTTGTCGGGATGTCGCCTTCTCGCGCTTGCAGAAACACGCCCACAGCTCGCACAACAGGTCGCAGAGCGTTTTCGCATTCCAACGGTGTACAACAGTCATCTTGATCTTGCGGCTGATCCAATGATTGAGGCGGTAGGAGTTTCCGCTGGCTTCGCGCAACAGGGAGAGATCGCTGCCGATTTGTTACGCTCAGGCAAACATGTCTTTATGGAAAAGCCTATGGCGGTCTCCGTTGCTCAGGCCGAGCGTCTGCTCGCGGCTGCACAACAGGGAAAAGCACGCCTGATGGTCGCCTATATGAAACGCTATGATCCTGGCAATATGGTAGCGAGAGACATTATCGCTCGCTGGAAGGCAAGTAGGAAGATGGGGGATATCCTCTATGTCCGCAATCATGGTTTTTGTGGGAATTGGACTGCCGGATTGGATACGACACAGATGCTCGTCTCCGACGAGCCAATGCCACCTGCTCCCTACCTAGATCAAGTACCAGAATGGTTACCTGCAGACAAGGTTTCTCACTATGTTTCCTATCTCCAGCAGTATACCCACAATGTGAATCTCTTGCGCTACCTGTTAGATGTGGGCAATGACGTATCTGTACGCAGCGTTGACCTGGACGCAGATGGTATGACCGGAATTATTGTCCTCAACGTAGGCGGGACACGATGTGTGGTGGAAAGCGGCAATTTGGACTTCCACACATGGGACGAACATACGCAAATCTACTTTCAAAAAGGGTGGGTTCATACATGGGCATCCCCTCTCTTTACCAAACCCGCACAGGCTCGTGTAGAAGTATACGAAGGAGGAAATTCCCCTTCATACACCTATCCTATTGCTTACCCGCTTACCGCCTGGAACTATCGAGAAGAGGCCGTATTCTTTGTCCAAGCTCTTCGTACTGGCGAACCATTTCCATCCAGCGGAGAGGATACCTTGACCGATGTACGACTCTTTGAGGAGATATACCAACTCTCTTTGTAGTGGTGCTTCCTACTGTAACTCAGAAACGCTATCCTATCCTGCTCTGCCAAGCGTGCTTGCACGGGCAATTAAGTTGAAAGGAACGCTCACGCACTCCGGCTCCTGAGTTCGTTGTCCCTTAATACGGTCAAGCAACAACGAGACCGTCACGCGAGCCATCGCATCTTTATCGGGTGCAACAGTACTGAGTGCTGGATATGTGAACCGTCCATCCTCGATATCATCAATGCCGATGACTGCAACATCTTCTGGTATACGATATCCCATCTCGTGGAGGACCGACATTGCTCCAAGTGCCATCAGATCATTCATACAAAATACCGCATCAGGAGGCGCATCTTGAGCCAGCAGCATTCGCATAGCCGCTGCCCCATCGGTTCGATGCCAAAACCTTCCATCAGCAAGTAATGCTGAATCAATGGGAAGTCCAGCTTCAGTCAATGCTCGCATATATCCTTGCGAGCGTAACGATGGAGCTTCGCTTTGCGCCTTCTGCACTCCAATCGCTGCAATGCGACGTTTACCAATAGCGAGGAGGTGCTGTGTCGCAGCGTATGCTGCTTCTACGTTATCAATGAGCACATGATCGAAGGGTGCCCCAAAGAGCCGCTCTCCCAAAAGCACAATTGGTCTCTGAACCTCAGCCACGCGTATATCCTCAACGTTGAGTCCATGTGGGTCCAGAATCACTCCGTCAATCAAATGAGGGCGAAGACCATGTACCACATTCAGTTCTTTCTCACGCTCAGAAAAAGTACAGTCAAGTAAGACTGTATACTTGTGCTGAGCCGCGTAAGCCACAATAGCGTTGCCAACATCAGAAAAATACGGATTGGAGAGGTCTGGAAAGGCATACGCAAGAACACCTACTTGCGCTTTTCGGAGATGGCGTGCAGCCATATTCGGTTGATAATTTAGCTTCTTGATCGCATCAAGCACAATTGCTCGCGTCTCTGGCCCCACATGTTCATTGTTCCCATTGACCACATTCGAGACGGTTTTAATAGAAACGCCTGTGTAGGCGGCAATATCCTTGAGGTGTACATTCATTGCTAGTGTAGTATCTCTCTTTATACTGAACTATATACATTCCTTTTATGATATCACCTTCCCATGAAAAGTGTCAAAGTGTTGATACTCTCTCAGACTCAAAAAAACTCCTTGACAAATGTAGTGCTGAGATGTTATACTACGTTCAACGTTGAACGGTCTGTAATGCAAATCCTTGTGGGAGGAGTCTTTACTCAGGTTTAACTTTTTTGCCGTAGTTAAACTCTTCTACCTGCAAACGCTTTGCATTAAGTCAGCATGACGACAGAACATACTGTCGTCATGCTGTAGACAGTTGTGTCTTCTAGTCTCTCGCAGCTTGTGCGACGTTGCACAGCTTTTTCTCATTGTTTATTTATACGAGGAAAGGGAAACACGGATGTCATCACAGCCTACGAAGTCACCTTTTAGCACATTTCTTTCACCAGACACTCTTCCACGCCGTACCTTTCTCAAAAGTGCCGCTCTTGGCACTGTGTTGGCAGCCACTGGTCTCGAATTTGCCGCATGTAGTTCTTCATCGACAACGAGTAACAGTGGCGGTAGTAATTCATTGTCAGGAGAAATCACGATCTGGGATCGTGCTGGGGATCTCTTTCAGGTATTTGGGGCAACCATTCCAGCTTTTAATAAGAAATACCCTAATATTAAAGTCAACCACGTCGCGGTTGACGTTGACTCGAAGCTTCCTAGCACGTTGAACACAGGGGCGAATGTGCCAGATGGATCGTTTTATGAGGACAATAACCTTCCGGTACTCGCCAGCCACTACTACGATATCACCGATTTGATCAAGCCGTATACGCAGAACATTATTCCCTTCAAGCTGCGTGTCAATACGAATAACGGTCGTATCCTCGGCGTTCCCTGGGACCTTGATCCCGGTCTGCTGTACTACCGCGAAGACATGTTGCAACAAGCCAACATTGATCCCGCCTCCATCGAAACCTATGATGATCTCATCACAGCGGCTCACACACTTCAACAGAAGCTAGGTCCGAGCGTCAAACCGATTCACCTGGAACAGGACCCTGGCCTTACTCAGTTGTGGGTCGAAATGTTTGCCAATCAGCAGGGGACAAGCATGGTTGACTCAAGCGGCAAACTGCAGATCACGAGTCAACCCTATCTCAACATCATGCAATTTCTTGATCGTGTGCATAGGGAGAATATTGGTACTCGCGAGGTCTACTTCTCTCCTGGCGATATTGCTGCCATTGAGAACAACCAGGTTGCGTTTTATCCTTGGGCAATCTGGGCAGTCTATGGAGCGGACCTCCTCTTCAAAAAGACAAAAGGCAAGTGGCGTGCCATGCCGCTACCCGCGTGGCAAAAGGGTGGGACACGAGCCGCGGTTATGGGTGGAAGTTCGTTCATTATTCCTAAGAAGGCCAAAAATCCGCATCTAGCGTGGCTCTACTACGAACACCTCGTCTTTAGTCCAGAGGGTTATCGTGCT
Organism: uncultured Ktedonobacteraceae bacterium; assembly: GCA_964250365.1. GTDB lineage: Bacteria > Chloroflexota > Ktedonobacteria > Ktedonobacterales > Ktedonobacteraceae > JBBQVS01. Next base: position 78,887 of record CAXUGH010000001.1, on the reverse strand, counting down.
GTGTATGGACCAAACAAAGTCTACCCTGGTGGCATCAATACCTCACTGCCATCATACACTCCTGCTCTACAGACACAGCTTTTCCAGAACTCTGCCGGTCTTGATGGTCAAAACCTGTGGGATGTTGCAACAAGTACCGCAAAGAATATCCCTGGCAACTTCACCTACGCTACTTGGTACAATCAAGCAGTTACGTACTTTGGCACGAATGTTCAGCGTATGCTTGATGGTCAGTTGACGCCGGAGCAGGTTCTGCAGCAATCCGCAAACGACATTCAGACCAAGCTTATCAATCGTAGCTAACACCTACTTGTATGTAAGATTTAGAGGGGGACTCAGAGCGCAGCATAACACGCACGAGTCCTCCAGCCCTCACAGAGGAGGAAATCTATGTCTCTTGCTACGTCTCGTAGTTCCGCATCAGACCTCTCTCGTTCTACGAGGTCTCCTTCGCCCATAACGCGATTTCGGCGCTGGTTAGGAGGAAGTTTCTCTCCTTACATTTTCATCGCGCCCTTCTTTCTGCTGTTTTTTGCCTTTGGCCTGTACCCTTTGCTCTATGCGTTTAGTCTGAGTTTCACCTACTGGCACGGAGATGCGGCTCCACGTTTCATTGGACTAGCAAACTATCTTTTTCTCTTAACGGATACCACGTTCTGGCAGTCTATCATGAATTCGTTTGTACTTTGGGCCTTGATTGTGCCTATACAAGTCGTCATTGCTGTCGTTTCTGCCGCGTTGCTTTCCCGCACGACGCTCCGTTTCCGAGGTTTCTTTCGGACAACGCTGCTCATCTCATATGTCGTACCACTGGTTGCTATCGCTCAGGTCTGGCTTGTTCTCTTCGACCAGGACTTCGGTGCGATCAACGCCTTGCTTCACCTGTTTCATCTTGTAAGCATCGGTTGGTTGACAACGAGTGCTTGGGCGAAGCCAACACTTGCGCTGCTCGTTCTCTGGCGGAGTAGTGGCTTTGCCATGCTTGTCATGCTTGCAGGCATTCAGAACATTCCGCTCGAATACTATGAAGCATCGTCAATTGATGGTGCAAACGCATTCAGACAATTCCTGGATATTACATTACCGCTTTTACGACGATCCATCGGTTTTTTTGTCGTCTTTGCCACACTGGGTGTCGTGCAAATGTTCGCGGAACCCAAGGTATTGACCAATGGTGGTCCCTACAATGCGACGATGACGGCTGGCTTCCTTCTCAACACCTACATCAGCAATTCCGATTTCGGCACAGGGGCAGCCAATACATTCTTACTCATCGTCCTACTCGTCGTGCTTTCGCTAATTATGCTACGCTTCCTGCGTGCTGGAGAAGAGGCTTAGTGCTATGGCTACAATGACATCACTCTCAACAACTGAACAAGCTCAGAACATATTACATCTCAGAACAAAGAAACCAACATTTCGGGTAGGAGACCTCTTCTGTTACGCTTTCCTGATTCTTGCGGCGCTGGTAACGGTCTATCCATTAGCCTGGATGGTTATCTCATCATTCAAGCCAGGGAGTGATATTGCAACAGCTCCACTCAGCGTTGATCTTCATGCGCTCTCGCTCAACAACTATAGTGCGCTGTTTGCTGATGTGCCAATGTGGGTCGGCTTTCAAAATACGCTGATTGTCTTGCTGATTCAAGGGGGAGCTACACTGTTTCTCAGTCCATTAGCTGGATTTGCCTTTGCTAAATTCCGCTTTCGTGGGAGACGTTTCTTCTTTATTTTCATTCTCGCAACTATGATGCTGCCGCCCATTGCGATGATTATTCCACTTCTCTTCGAGATGAGCGCATTGAACTGGGTAGACTCCTATCAGGGACTGATTGCACCGGGTCTAGTCAATGCCTTTGCAATCTTTTGGACGCGTCAGCAGATAGCCGAGGTGCCAGACGAATTGATAGAAGCTGCTCGTATCGACGGTTGCTCGCCATTCGGTATGTACTGGCGCATCATCCTTCCCTTGATTCGTCCTGCATTAGCGGCTCTCGCCATTTTCACCTTTCTGACCATTTACAACGATTTCGTCTGGCCGGTCATCATTATTAGTTCCGATCAGTTACAAACCTTGCAGGTGCAGTTGTCGAATCTCGCCCTGCAAATCAACAATGCGGAGCCAGGCATAACGGGGCATGATGCGTGGGGCGAGATTCTTGCTGCAAGTGCAGTTGCGACTATTCCTGTACTGATTCTTTTCATTGTCTTACAGAGGCAATTTATTCGCGGCATACTGGCAGGTAGCGTAAAGGGTTAAGCGAAGAAAGCAAAGGTGTTTGATGACAACGCGTGCAGAATATCCTCGCCCTGATTTTGATCGTTCGCAGAGCTGGCTGTGCTTGAATGGCACATGGGATTTTCATGCGGACCCGGATAATCTCGGTTTGCTAGCTCATTGGGAACAAACGGGGCAGCCGAGTGAGCGTCAACGCTCTACACGTATTCTTGTCCCTTTTCCCTGGGAAACGCCCATGTCTGGTGTGGAGCAAGAGTGGCTTCCTATTGGTTGGTATCGTCGTTCCATTGAGCGTCCCGCCACATGGCAACAGCAACGAACAATTTTGCATTTTGGGGCGGTACACTATTCTTGTCAGATCTGGGTGAGTGGGCAGGAGATTGGAGAGCATACAGGCGGCTACACTCCCTTCTCGTTTGATATTACAGATGCACTCGACAATGGCATCGGCGAGCTTGTTGTGCGTGTTGAAGCTCCACTTGATAAGCGTGGAATTCCACACGGAAAGCAACGTAGCCGTCCAGTAGATGACTACAACGACTGTGCATTTACAGCGTGTAGCGGTATCTGGCAATCTGTTTGGCTTGAGGAGCGACCTGCAACCTTTATCGAGCATGTGCAATTGCTCCCGACAGAGCATCTCGATGGCATTATTGCATACGTCACGTTGCAAGGGCCACATATGGATAAAGCGACACTGACGATCCAGACCGAAGGGTCCGACGAGCAAGTCATATCCATCGCCGATACGACAACGCTGACTGTGATACTACCAGTAACCCATCCTCAGCCCTGGACACCACACAATCCGCATCTTTATTCAGTGCGGCTTACACTGAAGAGTCTTGATGGTATGGATGAGGTGAAGTCGTATACTGGACTACGGAAAATAGAGGTGCGGGAGAACCACATATTTCTCAATGGTGAGCAACTCTACTTGCGTGGCGCACTCGATCAAGGCTACTGGCCGGAAAGCGGCTACACGGCACCTAGCGATGACGCACTACGTCTCGATGTAGAACTGGCGATACGTGCTGGTTACAATCTTATTCGCAAACATCTCAAGCTTGAGGATCCACGTTGGCTCTATTGGGCAGATCGCCTTGGGTTGCTGGTATGGGAAGAGCCGCCTTGTGTGGGACGTTATTCTCGTGAGGCTATTGCAACATTCGAGGCACAACTTCCACTCATGGTTGCACGCGACGCAAGCCATCCAAGTATTGTTATCTGGGGCATCTATAACGAGGAATGGGGTCTGGACTGGCGGTCTATGGAGGATGCGGAAAAACAACAGGCTATCATTCGTGCCTATGATCTTCTCGCCACTCTCGATCATAGTCGTCCAATTATCGACGATTCGGGCTGGTCGCATGTCAAGACGGACATCCTCGATTGGCACTACTACGACGCTGATAACCAGCGTTGGCGTAACATCACCACGCAACTAGCGAACGACCCTAAAACATGGTTTGGACACCAGTTAGCGGTCGACAAATGGTATGAGACCCAGTTATCGCTCCCCGGCTATGACCATCCCAATGCGCCTCTTATCAATGGCGAATACGGGGCTGGTAGTACAGATGAAGAGCGAGGCTGGTATCTTCGTTGGCAAACGCAAGAGTTGCGTCGTCATACTGCTATTAGCGGCTACATCTATACTGAACTCTACGACGTTGAGCATGAGAACGCTGGTATCTACGACGCGCAACGGCATTTGAAGAAGCTCACATGTGATCCCGCTCATAGCAATGCCGAAACAGTTTTTGTCTTTGATTTTCTCCCACTCGAACCAGGGGTTGATTTTCTAGCGAATCGGCAAACGCTGGAAGTGCCGCTCTTTATCTCTTATCAAGCACCGAAACGGCTACGTGGAAAAGTTCTCTGGTGGTGTCACGACGAGTACGATACTGCGACGAGCTTTTCAGTAGAGCTAGAGCCACATACTCTCAGCTCTCGTTTTACACTTTACGCTCATGTACCACAAGATCGACCACGCACGCGGCTCCATGTGCAACTGGTAGATGAAAGGAACCAACCATGTGCCTACGAATTTTTGGATGTGGTCAGGGCACAAGAAGTATCTTCACAGGAACTGGTAGATGAGAAAAGAACACAGAAAAGGAGGATTACTTTTTCCGAACAGAATATAGAACAGGTCATAGGTGAAGTAGATTCAACAACATGATAGCGAATGTTCGCGGAACACGAAAAGGAGTACACGATGAAAAAGCTTATCACTCGATGGAGCGTAGGTGTCTCGTTTTTAGTAGCAATGTTGCTTTTCTTCTCGGTAGGGATAGCGAGCGTACACGCGGCGGGACCCATTAACTGGTTTACCACGAGTACGGTAAGTAGTACAGATGGTCCAGCATGGGGACGCATGCTCCCTTGGGACGGGCAAGGCGATAACCTTGTCACGTATACGGCATATCCTGGTGGTAGCGAACCTATCATTAAGGTTGCAAGGAGCAATCCCAGCAACCCAGGCTATGTAGATATTGCATCCATCCCTTCGCCCGACGGACACATTCAGGAGCAGTCACAGATGGTGCAATTCTCTAACGGTGATATTCTAATGGCGATGCGTAATCGGCAGACCGACCTCAATTGGTTCGGGTTGCCAATTGTGAAAAGTACTGATGGCGGCTACAACTGGAACTTTGTGAGTCAGCTCGACACCAATCCCAACTCGGCTGGACGCTTCAATCGCGGCCTCTGGGAGCCATTCCTCTACATCTTGCCGAATGGGTGTGTTGCTGGTTTCTATGCCAATGAGAAACACGCCGATGATAACCCCTCGTACAGTCAAATCGTTTCAGAACGTGTCTCCTGTGATGAGGGAGCGACGTGGGGACCAGAGATATATGCAGCGGCACAACCAGGAAACGCACGTCCAGGTATGCCTGGCTTTGCTCAAATGGCAAACGGTCAATTCATGCTCGTCTTCGAGGTGTGTGGAACCGATAATTGCAACATTCACTACAAAATCTCCGGTGATGGTACATCCTGGTCTGATGATCTGGGGACAACCATTCCAAACCAGCAAAGTGGACCATACGTAGCGGTTCTGTCGAGTGGACGTATTCTCGTGAGTTCAGGTGGAACCAATCAGGTTTCCTACAGCGACGATAATGGGGCTAGCTGGAATCTGAACGATCCGCCAGCCTTTCAAGGAAGTACAGCTACTTGGCCTGCCATTTACCAAACCGGCCTTAATCAGTCGAATGAGGTAGGTGTCGTGGTCAATATCAACGGGGCTATTCAAATCAGGTTTGGAAACTACTAACGTTCGCGAAAAAGGGGCATAGGGGGTAACTATCTCTTGCAAAGCGTCTAGGATGCTACTCCTTATGTTCCCTCCTTCTTGTTGCTAAAGACGGTATGTGCTAAGTGAAGATTGCTCATGTATGAGGGAGCATATCTCTTCGCTTCTATTCTACCCATTGAAACTACCAGAAAGGAAAGGCGCATATGACAGTCGCGCGAGGAACAAGTGTGTCAAAGAAGATGGTAGTTTGCCTCGTATGGACACTTTGTCTCCTGATGGCGGCCTGTACAGTGCCTGCAATGCCGATGTCGAAACCTACACAAATTGCATCGCACGCTGTACATGGGTTACGAAACCCTATCGCTCCAATAGCCGACCCATTTGTGTTCTACTATGATGGAAGCTATTACCTGACTGGCACATCCACCGCACAATCGCTAGAAATGTGGCACTCACCACGTTTGGAGAATGTTAGTTCATCTTCAACGACTATATGGACGCCAGGCAAGGGTGAACCATCGGCTCAGGTATGGTCGCCTTCGGTATTTCAGTTTGACTATCATGGATCGCGTCACTGGTTTGTGTACTTCACCGCGTCAGCTGATAATACGAATGCTGGTCATCGTATTTATGCGCTGCAAAGTGAAGGCACCAATCCGCTTGGTCCGTATACATTTCAGGGACAACTTCACGGCACAGACGCATCGACGGCTATTGACGCCTCGCTGCTGCAAATACAGGGCAAACTCTATATGCTCTATGTACGAGAGGAAAAAACGAATGCCATTTATATTGCTCCAATGAGTGACCCACTCACTGTAAACGCATCGCCTCACCTGCTTGTCTCTCCCGATGAACCTTGGGAGCAAGGCGAGGGTTCAGGCCAATCGAGATATCCTGTCGCGGAAGGACCTGAGGCCCTGTATCATAATGGAAAAACCTTTGTTGTTTACTCTGGAAGCGACACAGGTAACTTCAATTATTGCCTGGGTTTGTTGATCTATGATGGGAAGGGAAACCCACTTGACAGCAATTCGTGGGCAAAGAAAGGTCCGGTATTTCAGTTCAGCAGTGACAATGGTGTTTTTGGCCCTGGACGTGCTACGTTCACCGTGTCTCCTGATGGTAAACAGTATTGGATGGTCTATCACGCAAAAACGACCGCTGAATATCAATATACAGGGCGCGAAACACGCGCACAACCCTACACATGGAATGTTGATGGGACGCCCAACTTTGGTGTTCCCGCGAGTGTAAACACAGTACTGACACCACCTTCCGGCGAGTAAAGTGCAGAGCATTGTCAAAGAGCTAATTCTTTTCATAAAAGGAGACAATAGTGTATGGTTGCGACGCAACATCGGTGGACACAAGAACAAGCTTGGGCTTGGTACTATCAAGACTCAATGCCCTACGGATGCAATTTCTTACCGAGTACCGCTATCAACTCAACTGAGATGTGGCAAGCTGAGAGCTTTGACCAAGACACCATTGATCGCGAACTAGGGTGGGCGGCGCAATGCGGCTTCAATAGTTGTCGTGTGTTTCTGCAATACCTCGTTTGGCAGGAGAATCCGCAAGCCTTGAAAGAGCGTCTTGATACATTTTTGTCCATTGCCTCACGGCACGCAATTTCAACCGTTCTGATCCTCTTTGACGATTGTGCCTTCGCCGGAAAGGAACCGCATCTCGGCTCACAAGACACTCCCGTTCCAGGAGTTCATAATAGCGGATGGACTCCTAGTCCTGGACCGATAATAGCGGATGCTTCGACAATGCTGGATCACCTGGAAGCCTACGTCAAAGATATCATTGGAACCTTTGCAACAGATACACGAATACTTCTGTGGGATATCTACAATGAACCGGGCAATAGCGAGAGGGGAGCAAAAAGTCTGCCTCTACTAGAACTTGCTTTCACATGGGCACGTACTATTGCACCAATGCAGCCCCTTACCTCTGGTGCGTGGGGATGTCAAGAAACTGATGCACAGTGCCTTGTGCTCTCCGATGTCATCACGTTTCACACCTATGATGATGCGGCTACGCTCCGCCTACGCATTCACGATCTCAAACGTCACAACTTGCCACTAGTGTGTACAGAATGGATGGCGAGAACGCGTGGCAGCAGGTGTGAGACGCACCTTCCCATCTTTGCGGAAGAAGCCGTAGGCTGCTATCTGTGGGGACTGGTCAATGGCAAAACGCAAACCCATATTCCCTGGGGAGCATCCAGAGAAACATCAGTGTCACCTCTGTGGTTTCATGATCTCTTCTATGAAGATGGGACGCCGTATAATCAAGAAGAAATACACGCTATTCAGTGCTATGGAACCTATTTTGCACATCCACGTCAGACATGAGTACGGTCGGGTATGTTTTCCTAGCAGTGAAGAGGGGAACAACAGGAATACGTCATGGTGAACCGGAATGGGAGAGAAGAAAAATGATGTCTATAGCTATAGTACATGTCACAGACGTTCAGGTTCAGGGATTCCGCGCGTTGAACCTTACTAATCAGGTACTTTCCTTAACACTTGTACCTGAGTTAGGTGGAAAGATTTGCAGTCTATGTGATCTACGTACTGGTCGTGAATGGTTATGGACCAATCCACACGTACCCTATCGCAAGCATTCATACGGCGCATCGTATGTTCAAGAGGCTGATACAGGTGGCTGGGACGAATGTTTTCCGACTATTGCCCCGTGTTCTTATCCTCTGGAACCTTGGAGTGGCAGACTATTGCCAGACCATGGAGAGCTATGGTCTCAGCCCTGGTCTGTAGAGGTTGAGAATCATGTATCTACAGTACTCGTACATATGGTAGGACATGGAGTCGCTTTTCCGTATGTGTTTCAGCGGACTATCAGCATGTCAGCAGACGCTCCCAAAGTGCGGTTTGAGTATAGCATCAAAAGTTTGGCAAACACCTCTTTCGGATTTATATGGAGCGCGCATCCTCTCTTCACTGTAGAAGCTGGAATGCGTATCCTCTTGCCCGAAAGGACTCAAATGAAAGTGTGGCTGAGTGTACCACCTGGAATAGTGCCTGATGAGGATGAGCATTCATGGCCCGTACAGGCAAAGAAGAATGGGAGAGAATGGGACTTGAGCTATATACCTGACGCCGACGCAAAGATAGCTTGTAAGCTATGGAGCCAGCCCCTCTCACAAGGATACGCGGCTCTTGTAGCACATGATGGCGAATTTCGCTTCACCTTTGATCCATCACTCCTTCCCCAGATTGGACTATGGGTCAATGCGGGTGCATGGTCAGGGATGGGCGATGAGCCATACTACAACCTTGCGTTGGAACCATGCATCGGAGCACAGGACTCATTGGCACAGGCTATCGAGAAGTATAAACACTATGTCATGCTGTCACCGCATGAAGTACGGAATTGGTGGCTCGATGTTCACCTTAATACGCACTAAGCAACGCACATCCTGTTTATAAAGATGAAACAGTTTCGCAACATTTGCCGGAAGCCTGATCTATTAGTTGAATAGCACATGGCTATAAGAATATTATGAATTGGTACTCCTTTTTGTTAGAATATCTTCAGAACATCTCTCCTGTATAGTAGTTTCTACTACGATGATTACGCATTCTCGTCGAAAAGAAGGATAGTTTCTAAAAAGGTAGAAATCAATGACAGAAAGACTTCAAGGCAAGGTAGCCTTCGTTACAGGTGCAGGAAGTGGCATTGGGAGAACGATGGCATTGCTCTTCGCTCGTGAGGGAGCGTCCGTGGTGGCAGGCGACCTCAATAGTCAAGGCAATACAGAAACTGTGCGTCTGATTGAAGAGCAGGGCGGAACCGCCTTTGCCGTATCGCTCAACGTCACCATCGCTCAGGAGGTGCAAGCGGCGGTGCGGACAACACTCGACCGCTTTGGCATGCTCAATGTGCTATGCAACAATGCTGGCATTGGTGAGAAACACACGTCTATTCTTGACCTGGAAGAAAGCGAATGGGAGCGCGTCTTCGCAGTGAACACGAAGGGCGTCTTTCTGGGCATCAAATATGGAGCTGCTGCAATGCTGAAGTCTGGTCAAGCAGGCTCGATTATCAACACAGCAAGCGTTGCAGGCATTATCGGCAATCCTGGCTACGTTGCCTATGCCTCCTCCAAAGCGGCGTGTATTCACCTTACGAAGACGGCTGCCCTGGAACTGGCTCACTCTCAAATACGGGTCAATGCCATTGCACCAGCGTTTACCGCTACTCCAATGGTGGACGCGATGGGTGCAACTCACCGCGATCCAGAGCGTGCGCGTCAAAAGCTCGGTAACATCATTCCTCTTGGGCGGCTGGGCACGCCAGAGGAGATTGCATATGCTGCACTGTTTCTTGCCAGCAACGAGTCCTCATTCATGACGGGAGCGGTGCTGGTTCTCGATGGTGGTTTGACGGTGCAATAGGAAGAAAGCTGAAATAGCAAAATACATCAACAAAGCTCTTTACAACTAGACGAAGACGACGTTTCCAGGAAGGCACAACACTGCTGAGCAAGGTCGGTATATCCAGTTGAGGCAGTGTTGTGCATGATTTCTTCGAGGAAATCGGCAACTCCTTGTGCCTGCTGCATTTCTTCGAGAAGCTGTGCAAACGAGAGATATGATGTTCTGATAGTGATATTTTTCGGAACATCTTCAGAACATCTCTGAGGCATAGTAGAGAGCGTTGAGAGGACGTTCTCATCGTTTAGGGTTCCACATAGCGAGAGAGTATTTGAACACTACTATGAGTAGCTCAATCCTTCTCTCTCCTAGATACAAACCAAGAAAGAGATGCACACAATGACACAATCTCCAAAAGTACAGAATGCAAGCCAGCACCACGCAATTGTGGACACGACACGTACCAAGCCGATACACATTCTACAAGTAGTAGCTAATCCCGCAAAATCTACTACAACTGGTTGGCCTGTCGGCTTCTGGGCAGCAGAATTGACGCATCCATACTATGCGTTTATCCAGGCGGGCTATGAGGTCACTATCGCCAGTCCTAACGGTGGCAAAGTCGAGGTTGATTCTTTGAGCGATCCACGCGACGCTAGTAAGTGGTCGGCGGATGATCTCATCAGTATGGGCTTTCTCAATACGCCTGAGTTGGTGGCGTTGTTAGAGAATACACCCAAACTCTCAAGCCTTGACTATAATTTATATGATGCGCTGGTCATCTGTGGTGGTCAATCGCCCATGTTCACGTTCCGTGATAGTAATGACCTGCACGAAGCAATTCGTGTATTTTACGAAATTGAAAAACCTGTTGCAGTCTTCTGTCATGGCGTGGCTGCAATCGTTGATGCAAAGCTTTCTGATGGATCATATCTTGTACAAGGCAAGACGGTTACAGGCTTTGCCAACATTGAGGAGGACTATTCTGATAAAGCGGTTGGCACGAAGATTATGCCGTGGCGCGTTGAAGACGCGCTGAAAGAGCGCGGCGCGAACTACATACAAGCTGGCCTGTTCAAGCAGTTTGCTATCCGTGATGGTCGCTTGATTACCGGTCAACAGCAATACTCTGGTGCTAAAGTCGCCGAAATTGTAATCTCGGCTCTCGGTCAGTAAGTCGTGTAGCAATCTGTTCACGGCATTCAAGCAAGGAAAGGAGCCACCCGTTTCCGCTCAAGCTGGTCGTAGAGCGCTGGCCTCCATCGAGTCGTTTGAGACCGGGAAACGAGTGGCTTTGTAATGGGACCAAGTGTGAGAAATGTCTTATTTGAGTGAAGGCCATTGCATTCTAGCACCCTGCTATTCTGGGTTTACGGTTATTTTTGCAAAGAGTGTTTTAAGTAATGTGCAACACTGCTGAGCAAGGTCGGTATATCCAGCGGAGGTAATGTTGTGCAGAACTTCTTCGAGGAAAGCAGCAACTCCTTGCGTCTGCTGCATTTCTTCGAGAAGCTGTGCGAACGAGAGAGCCGTCGTGCAATATAAGTGAAGAAGACTTCGTTGTCCACAAAAGCTGAGCATATTCCAGTAGCGTTGGTAAGCCTCATCATAGTGCCCTTGTTGTTTCGAGATATCCGCCAAGCCCACTTCTGCCAGGACATAAGTTTCGATATTCATGCTTGGTCGGTATTTCAAGACCTCGGAGAGCATTGCTTGTGCCTGTGCTAACTTTCCTTGTTCCAGTGTGACCAAACCAAGACCGACATCGACGCTATAACGATGGGCAGGAAAGTCTTGCGGCTGTGCAAAACGTGTCATCAGGCAGTGAAACAGAGATTCGGTAGTAGCGACGTGTTGTGTGCCAAGAGCTTGATATGCCTGGTTAATCTGAGGCCAGAGTGAGACCCACGGAGCTTCAACGTGATGCTGGCAATGCTCCAGACATTGCTCTAGCCATGCCACCTGCTTGTCACGTTGCCCATAGTTATAATAGACACTACTCAAAAGCATCGACGCTAATATCCAACACACATCCTGATGCGTTTCGTCAGCAGCATGCAACGCTGCAAGTAGGCATTGTTCAGCGTCTTGCTGTCGCCCTTGTAACAGCAACGCCCAGCCGTATTCAACAAACATGAACGCCGCTTGTGTGGCTCCTAATAGCTCTTTCGTCTCGTGCCAACTTTGAATACGAGAAGGGAGTGCGGGAAGGAATGGGGGAAAACGAGAAGTATTTCTCATGTGTTGCTCGTTTTTTCCGAACGCCGTATCTTCATCTTCTAAAAGGAGAAGATGAAGCCATCGTGAAGTGATATCTAACAGAATATCTAACCGTATGCGCGTCCTCTCAGGGATAGCACTGAGCATCTGTATCTCCCCTTGCAGCCGCTTCACTACCTCCTGTCCCATCTGAGCAGCTTCCAGGAGGTGTCCCATAAGAGAACGGGTGACGGCTAAACGATGAATACTCGTTTCTACCAGCGTTCTATCGGTACTCATTCCAGCGTGTGTGAGAAGATAGCGATGGCATTCTTGCATGCCTTCCCAATCAAGGAGAGCCTCGTAAGCCAACATTTTTCCGATGTATACCTTCTCGCTCCACTCATCACTATCAGGTTCTTGCTCACAATGTTGGGCTTGCATCATGTGTTGAAGCAGAGAAAGTGCCGCGTCATAATGCACGATGGCTTGTCGATAGCTAAAGATGTGGCGAGCATAATCACCTGCAAGAACTCGAAAGTATAATGCCTGTAGCAATTTTTGCCCACCCTGTTCATAGTGAAAGGCAATCTCTGCTGCATAGGCTTCTCTTTGTGCAGCATAATAGCTTGCCAATAATTCCGCAATGACAGAATGCACATGTCTCTTTCTTAGAGAGGAACAGGTCGCAGCGATAATTTGTCTCATTGTTTCGTGAAAGAAACTCACCGCTATATCATATTCTGTATTCGAGGCAACTTCCACAAGAAAGTGACGCTGGAGAAGTAGATCAAACGGTTTGCTGTCATTCTTTGTCAAAGGTTGAAGGAGGGCAAGCGGAAATGGACGCCCAAGTATAGCCGCTACTTCCAGAAGTTCAAGTGCCTCTTGAGGAAGACGTGCGACACGAGCGAGTACAACATCACGGATTTGCTGCGAGTGCAGGAGCGCGTTTGTGACAGTATCGGATTGGGAAAGAGCATCTGTAGCCTCCTGCTGTTCCAGAAGAGTGCGTACTGCCTCTGTGAGAAAAAGCGCATTCCCTTGAGTTGTTTGGTACAGTGTTGCGGACGAAAGCGGCGGAGCAGCATGAGAGAGGCGTAGATACTCCATCACCTCCTCTTGAGTAAAGCGAGCAAGGTGCAGAGTCTCAATGTGTCGCTCTCGTCTGGCATAGCGCAGAAATGCGTGTAAGGGATGATTTTCACTGGTATCCTCCGGTCGATAGGAGACAACGACCAAAGGCAGAATGATTGACTCCTTCTTGTTCGCGGCTGGCTCAAGCTGTAGAAGTCGATGCAGAACCAATAGCGTTGCTTCATCTGCCCATTGAAGATCATCTAGCACCAGGACAAAGGGATGTTTGCGACTCACGAACAGCAGCACATCAACCAGACCGAGAACAAGCAGAGAATACGCTTGTTCGGAAGGGAGAGCTTGCGCTGTCTCTTCATCAGAGCGTCCTGCACTTAACTCTGGTAACAAGGGGTAGACGTGTGCGAGCGTTGTTGCAGACAATTCGGCAAGTTCTTCCGGTTCGCAGTCATAGAGCCAACGACGAAGCATCGCAACTAGTGGGGCAAACGCCATGCTCTGATCGAGCGCGTGACAGGTACACGACAAGGGAAGCATGCCTTTGCTACGTACACGTTGGAGGAACAAACGCAGGAGAAAGCTCTTGCCGACACCAGCCTCCCCTACAACTGCAACCATATTCGTCGCAGATGAAATCTTTGCTCTCTCAAGATGCTGTGCCAACCATTGCAGTTCTCTCTTGCGCCCAACAAATTGCTGTTCTTCCAGCTCTCTTTGCAGCTTCCTTTTGCGAGGAGAGGATCGTTTCTTAGGGCGTGGAGTCAATGGAGAGCGGGTCTGTTTACTTGACTTCTTCTGCAAATCTCCTCGCAGCACAGCAATGTGGAGTGCGAGCGTCTGTGGTGAAGGGTCTGCGCCGAGGGAGTTTGCAAAAAATTGACGACATTGCTCAAAGGTATATAAGGCTCCTGCGGTATCACCGTGAGCAGCCTGACACTGCATCATGCTTCGATAGAGTGGCTCGTAAGATGGATTCATGGTCAAGGCGCGACGACCCACCTGAATGGCCTCGTTATAGCATTGCTCTTCCATAAAGCATTCCATTAACGCCGTTGCCCCTTTCAGGTAGCACTCACGTAAGCGAGTTCGCTCAAACATGGCCCAACGCGCCTCTTCGTCCTCTACAAGATAATCGCCAGCGTAGAGGTCTAGTGCCTGAGCAAGAAGTTTCTGTCGGATATGTCTAGTAGGTTCTGTAAATGCACACTCTAAAAGATGCTCAAACGTGACTGTATCGATCCAGATGGCACAATCGTCAGGTAAGTCAAGCCGGTAGCCAGCCTGTGCTCTAGGAATGAAGCGAGAAGGAGTCTGCGGTTCGCGCTCAGGTTCAAGTACATTACGGAGCGCACTCATCGCGCTCCGCAATGTTTGATGTGCATGTTCAACGTGCTCAGGCCACAACATATCAGCGAGCTTACGTGCCGAGACCATGTGACCGCGCTCGGTGAGAAGCAACTTAAACAACTGACATGCTTGACTCGTATGCCAGTCTTTCGCTGTGACCTGCATGCCATCTCGATAGAAGCGGAACTCGCCCAACAAGTAAATTTGTAACTGCGTTGTCATCATCTTCGCTGACTGTTTTTCTCGTGAGAACAAAGAGAGTGATTATTTTGCAGTATATCATTACCTGTTTCTACGATGTTCTGATAGGAGTTTCTTCTCGGAACATCTTCAGAACATCTATCATGTATAGTGTTTTCATGACAATGCTGAAGTTCTCGCTAGAAGAGGAACACGATGGAACTTTTACGTACACCAGATGAACGCTTTCAGAATTTGGCGGGTTATCCCTTTGCTCCACATTACCTTTCTGTTGATGGCATTCGTATGCACTACCTTGACGAAGGCAAGCCTGATGCCGAGATCGTGTTGCTGCTGCATGGTGAACCAACATGGTCCTATCTCTATCGCAAGATGATTCCTCTTCTCACCTCGGCAGGCTATCGAGTCATTGCCCCCGATCTGATCGGCTTTGGACGTTCAGACAAGCCAGCGCACCGCGAAGATTACACGTATCAACGACACGTCGATTGGATCACAGGATTTCTCGTCGGTCTTGACCTACACGGTGTGTCGCTTGTCTGCCAGGATTGGGGAGGATTGATTGGATTGCGTGTGGCTGCGGAGCAAGAGGAACGCTTTGCGCGCATCGTCGCAGCAAATACAGGTTTACCAACAGGCGATGAACCGCCAAATCCAGCGTTTCTGGCGTGGCTACAGTACTCACAGACAACGCCTAATCTCGATATAGGCAGTGTTGTGAGTGCAGGGTGTGTGGTGTACCCATCGTCAGAAGTCTATGCCGCTTACAATGCTCCGTTTCCCGATGAACGCCACACAATGGGATCAAGGCAATTTCCATTACTCGTCCCTATTTCGCCCGACAATCCTGCCACTGAACCTAACCGCCGTGCATGGCAGGTCTTGACACGCTGGGAAAAACCCTTTCTTACTGCGTTTAGCGACTCAGACCCCATCACTCAAGATGGAGATACGCTGCTGCAACAACGTATTCCAGGCGCGAAAGGGCAGCCGCACACCACGATTAGAGGGGCGGGTCACTTTCTACAAGAAGACAAAGGGGAAGAGTTCGCACGCGTGATCGTGAATTTTCTTCAACGTCGTTAGAACCTTAAAAAAGGAATGTATTCATGCAAGCACAGAGCATTGTCTTCACCGGACAAAATCAAGTAGAGCTACTGACGAAAGAGGTGCGAGACCCAGGGCCAGATGAGGTGCTTGTGCAAGCGACAAAGACACTTATTAGTGCTGGTACGGAACGTATCTGTCTGCTTCGCTTGTTCGAGCCAGGATCACACTGGGATGCATGGGTACAGTATCCCTTCTCAACTGGCTACAGCATGGTTGGACGCGTACTTGCGGTAGGGCGGAATGTGACACAGGTGCGAGAGGGAGCGCGTGTTGCTGTTCGCCAGCCACATCAACAGTACGTTGTTGTGCCCGTTGATGCACTCTACTCTGTTCCTGATGGTGTGTCTGATGAGGACGCGGTGTGGTTTGGGTTAGCAACGATTGTCCAGAACGGTGTACGACGCGCACAGCATATTCTGGGCGACCATGTGGTTATCATAGGTCTTGGTCCACTAGGTCAACTCGTCACACAATATGTACGTCTGCTCGGGGCGAGACAGGTTATCGCGGTTGATCCCGTCGCACAACGCTTGGAACAAGCACAGCAACATGGCGCGACTGCAACAATTGCGCTGAGCGTGGATGAGGCTCGCAGTAAGGTACTACAACTGACGGATGACACTGGTGCAAACGTGGTGTACGATGTGACAGGAGCCGCAGCCGTTTTTGCACCCGCGCTACGCTTGCTACGCCGCTTCGGACGACTTGTCTTGCTAGGCGATACGGGGTCTCCTTCGGCGCAACATCTGGTCGGTGATGTGGTGACGAAGGGACTAACAATCGTTGGTGCTCACGATAGCAATCCACCGACTTATTCGACTGACCACGCCTATTGGAGCCGAAAACGAATGGCGGAGTTGTTCTTTACCTATCTACAACGCGGTGATATGCATGTGTCGCACCTTATCACGCACCGTTTCAGCCCTCATGATGCTGTTATGGCCTACGAGTTGCTGAGTACCGGAGGAGCATCTCCATTAGGAATGCTCTTCGACTGGACAGCGAGTTCAGGGAGTAGTACATGAGACGCTTCAAGCAGTCTTTCGCATGGTGGTGTTTCGCACGTCGGGGAATATCCCCTGAACATCTTATACGTGCTACTGCGGACATTGGCTATGAGGCCGCAGAACTGGTGAGTCAAGAGCATTGGCCTCTGCTGAAAGCGTATGGACTTAACATAGCTGCCATGCAAGGTCATCAGTCTATTGAGCAAGGACTCAACAGGAGAGAACATCATGAGCGTATCGAAAAAGAGCTACGCGCGAACATTGTTGTGGCAGAGCAGTGGGGTATTCCAAACATCATTGTCTTTAGTGGTAATCGTGGTGGGTTGGACGATAGAACGGGAGCAGAAATTACGGCAGAAGGATTGCGGCGTGTCGCGCGATTCGCCGAAGACGCAGGTGTGACGCTCGTACTAGAACTCCTCAATAGTAAAGTTGACCACAGAGACTATCAAGCCGACAGAACAGCGTGGGGAGTAGAGGTGTGCAAGAGAGTCGGCTCTCCACGCGTAAAATTGCTCTACGATATCTACCACATGCAAATTATGGAAGGCGATATTATTCGCACGATTCAGATGTATTCTGACTACTTCAGTCACTATCATACTGCTGGCAATCCTGGTCGTCATGAGCTTGACGCGCGACAGGAATTGAACTATGCCGCGATTCTACGTACTCTGCGCGATATTGAGTACGGCGGATACGTGGGGCATGAGTTTCTTCCAACGAGCGACCCGATTGCCGCGCTCAAACAAGCCTTTGAACTGGGTAATCAAGAAGCGTAAGGAGAGTACATATGAGTGAAATCATCTCTTCGCCTGACACAGCTATGCCTACAGCAAGACAGACAACGAAGAACTATGCAAAGTATGTTTTCTTCGTCTTGTTCTGCATCAACTTATTGAACTATGTAGATCGCTACATTTTGATTGGTGCCTCGGTAATCATTGCGAAAGAATTACAATTTGGCATTGATGGTATTGGCTATCTTGCCTCAGCATTTCTCGTTGTGAGCATCCTGGCAACGATACCTCTTGGTCTATGGGCAGATCGAGCAAAGCGCAAAACAGTGATCTGGGTGTGTGTTGCTGCATGGAGTGCTATTACAGCTCTCACAGGGCTTTCCTGGAATTTTGTCTCTCTTCTGGTTACGAGAATGGGGCTGGGCATCGGCGAGGCGGGCTACAGTCCAGCAAGTGGTGCAATGTTGGCGGATTATTTTCGACGCACTGTTCGCGCACGCGTGTTAAGCTGGTGGTGGACCAGTGCTCTACTTGGCACAACGGGCGGA
>CAXUGH010000001.1:47946-60627 GCA_964250365.1 uncultured Ktedonobacteraceae bacterium | reverse complement strand
CGCACGCGTGTTAAGCTGGTGGTGGACCAGTGCTCTACTTGGCACAACGGGCGGATTATTTTCGACGCACTGTTCGCGCACGCGTGTTAAGCTGGTGGTGGACCAGTGCTCTACTTGGCACAACGGGCGGAATCATTATTGGGGGCATCGTCGCAGGTCTCGGTTTTGGCATGTGGCGTTGGGCCTTTGTCTGGACGGGACTTCTTGGACTCATCTTCGCGTTGCTTGTGGTGTGGATGCGTGAACCTCGGCGCAACGAGGCCGACGAGGAGAATTGGGCAAGCGAAGCGGCTAGTACCCCTCATGGAGCTACCCTGACGCCAAGCAATGCGCCTGTTCGTACAACGCCGCCACTTTCTTCGCTTCTCCGCGTGAAAAGCTTTGTCGTGTTGACGCTGATTTGGCTCTTTACCAGTTTTAACGTCGGTGCCAGTGCAACGTACCTGCCTACTCTGCTCCAGCAGAACGATACGTTTGCTTTCAAGTCGGGCGAAGCGGCAGTGTATACAGGCATCGGTTTCGCGGTTGCTGGCATTGCTGGCGTTGTTCTGGGTGGGTACTTGTCGGATGCGTTGAAAAGGCGATATCCTGGCGCACGTGTTCTCATCTGCGGTGTTGGCTTGCTCATTGGTGCCCCAGCTTACGCCTTAGCAGTTTTTGGAGCAGTAAGACACAATCTTGTTCTCTTTACGCTCTTCTTCCTGCTCGCCACTCTGCTCAATCAAATGTATATAGGTCCGTCGAATGCGGCTATTCTTGACGTAGTACCCTCGGTCATTCGTGCCTCAGCATTGGCTGTTTCCGGCTTTGCGTCATCCTTATTAGGAGGTGCCTTTGCTCCTTCCATCGTGGGATTTCTAGCGGGTGTGTTTGACCCAACACATGGGCAACATTTTGTACACAACAGTGCTGGACTGGATTTAACGTTTGCACTGCTCGTAACCTGTGTGCCGTGCTTGTTTCTTGCAGGCATACTTGGCATCGTTGGTTCGCGCTGGATGAAAGCAGATATGCTGGCGGCAGAGCAGCTAGATAAACAGAGTGCTTAACAGGAGAGGATACACTTGTGTCTCAGACTTCTATAAACAGCAATGTATATGCTGAGAATGCTCAACGCATAGACACTTCGAGCGATTTCTCCGATGAGAAAAAGCCTGTTCGTCATGTTCGCGTTGCCATTCTGGGAACTGGCTTCGCGGGCTTGGGTATGGCAATTCAACTCAAGCGACATGGTTACAGCGACTTCGTGGTACTAGAGAAGGCATCGGAGATTGGAGGGACGTGGCGTGATAACACTTATCCTGGGTGTGCCTGTGACGTACAATCACATCTGTACTCCTTTTCGTTCGCCCCCAATCCACAGTGGAGCCATACGTTTTCGCCACAAAGCGAAATTCGTGAGTATCTACGCTCGTGCATAGATCGTTTTAGTATCCGACCATATATTCAGTGGAATTGCGAGTTGCAAGAGGCGTCATGGAACGAAGACGACTTGTGCTGGCATATCAGTACCTCGCGGGGGCAATTGCTAGCAAATATCCTCATCTTGGGCAATGGACCGCTCAACGAACCATCACTTCCATCCATTCCTGGCATTGAGCAATTTGAGGGAGTGTTGTTTCACTCGTCGCGGTGGCAACACGACTACGACCTGACGAACAAACGTGTGGCAGTGATCGGAACAGGAGCATCGACCATTCAATTTGTGCCACGCATTCAGCCACAGGTGCGTTCTCTGACGCTCTTTCAGCGTACACCACCCTGGATTGTTCCTCGACTCGATGCACCAATTACCAACTGGAAACGCAAGCTGTTTCGTATGTTGCCTTTTACTCAACGCCTTGTACGCTGGCTCATGTACTGGCAACGAGAACTGACTGTACTAGGATTTATCTATCGACCTAGCCTGCTCGAAGCTGGTATGAAAATCGCTCGTGAACATCTCGCAGCGCAAGTAGTTGATCCGGCATTGCGAGCAAAACTTACGCCACATTACACAATGGGATGTAAACGTATTCTGCTCTCCGATGACTTTTATCCCGCTTTGACACAGCCGAACGTCGAGGTGGTCACAGACCGCATTCGGGAGGTGCGGAGGCAGAGCGTTGTGACCGAGGACGGGAGAGAATACGACGTTGACGCACTCATTTGTGGTACTGGTTTTCATGTGACCGATACACAATTCGCGCAACGCATTCATGGACGCAATGGACAATCACTGGCAGATGCATGGCGTGAAGGTCCGCATGCCTATTATGGAGCAGCGGTGACAGGCTTCCCCAATATGTTCCTGCTTATCGGACCAAACACCGGCCTGGGCCACAACTCGATGGTGTTCATGATTGAGTCGCAACTTCGGTATATTCTGGATTGCTTGCACATCATGGAGAAGCAGCATCTACAAGCCGTCGAGATACAACCGGAGCGCGAGAGGGCGTACAACAAAGAGATGCAGCGGAGAATGCGAGGAACGGTCTGGACTTCGGGATGTGCGAGTTGGTACCTTGATGCGAGAGGACAGAATACGACCCTCTGGCCTAGCTTCACCTTTGAGTTCTGGTACAGAACACGTCGTTTCGATGCGCGGCACTACAGACTTCTTCCGCAACACACTCCTACTCATAGCAGTACAACCACGTTAGTACCATAGAAAGTTCTCAAAAAGGAAAAAGATATGGTTGATAAAGGTACATTGACGGCAAGCGTCGTTGGTGGTGGTTTTGGTGGGCATCTCAGTTTGAACGCACTTGCTCGTTCAGATCGCTTTACATTAGTCGCTACGACAGACCTGCAAGCAGAGGTTCGTCAACGTTTAGAGCAAGAATATCCTGGACTGCGTACATTTTCCTCTCACTGGGAACGGTCTCGCAAGCGCAAGTTTCCGTAGCTCACGGATATCATGGCACAAGTCTGATACAGAAATTGCTCAATGTCACATTTGAGCCAGTGACAATTACTGCACAAAGTTTTGTCTCGCCTATTGTAGCAGGTCCAGACCGACACGGACTCCCAACACAAGAGCGAACACGGCTCTCAAAACAGGTGATAGCATCGCTGAATTTCGTACACCTGTTACCATCGAGTTAGTGTGGCAAAACGCTAGGGAAGATGGAAACCTGGAAGGCTATTATCATAAGGGCATTCTCGCTGGCAACGAATGGGTCTACAAAAACCCCTTCGCCTCAGCACGTTTAAGCGATGATGAAATTGGTGTTGCCACATGTTTAAGCAAAATGGACGACTATGTTGCGGGTGGACCTGACTTCTATAGCCTTGCTGAGGCTTCACAAGACCACTACCTCAGCCTGATGATTGAACGAGCATTGGCCTCTTCTGAAACGGTGACTGCGACAGCACAACCTTGGGCTAGAAGATAGAAGTATTGTATTCGTAATAATGAACGTTCTGATTCTGATGTACAAGTGCGGAGCAGCTCTTATAACTGCACTCTAAGAAAGGAAAATACTGATTTGAATGGTAGTTTGGAGGTACGACAACGTGAATGGCTTACGAACAACATGAATATGAGGATAGAGCTGCTGTATCTCTTCTAAGTACTGTGAGGAGGCTGCAGAGATGATAACGATAGGAAGCGGCATTGACGACCGATGAAGATAATGCACAACCTGGACACCAGATAGTTCACCTGGAAGAAAGAGATCAATAAGGACAACATCAAAGCGTTTCGACTCTTTGATATCTCCTTCATTCCGCAGTAACGCCTCTATCATATCCCACCCGGAATGATAGACGCTCACGGCGTAAGCTTCTCGCTCCAGTGCCTCTTTCAAAAGCCCACAAATCACTGGATCATCTTCCAAGACTCCTACATGGAATGCCATATATCTTCCTCCTCATAAAGTTTGTCAGCCTTTGATTGCTAGGAGTAGACTTCTAAACTTGTACTTAGCTTATCTCTCTTCTGCTTCAATCGAAACTTTTTTCTGCAGGATATTCATCTATGCTGCAAGAGGCTATTTTTCATGAAGAGTATGCCAGAAAGAGGACATCTGCTACAATAGAAAAAGAGAACATCTATACGGCAACTAAGCAGCAACTTTCAAGTTATGGTTTCAGATTGACAGGACGAGAACACCTGTATCTTCCCCTGCTTGTAGGAAACAGAGCAAGTAGGAACATTCATGGAGGGACATATGAAACCCAAATCAAATCAGCAGCTCAAACAAGAGCGTACACGTCGAGGATGGTCTCAGGTGAAAGTGGCAAAAGCCATTGGCATTGACTCGACGACGGTGAGTCGGTGGGAGCGTGGCCTTTCGCTTCCCTACCCCTACTACCGCGAGCGGCTCTCTACTCTCTTTGGCAAAACTACCCTTGCCGCCCACCTTGTCCAGCAGCGTGACATCACAGCATATTTTCCCGATGGCATTCTGTGGGCAGGGCTAGGACCAACGCCTGATGTGCGTGGTCACCTGAGCCGATGGGGAACACTCTTAGGTCTGGATGCCTCTCGTACCGACAAGAGAAGAGCTTGGAACACTGGGCACAGACTCTTCGTGCCGCCATTGGAACCCGTCGCGTGCTACTGGTGATTGATGATGCCTGGACGCTTGAGGATGCATTAGCTCTCAAGGTTGGGGGTCCTGCTTGCACTCATCTGCTCACCACTCGCTTTCCCCCCATCGCGCTCGCATTCGCTGCGAATACGACCTATCGAGTGCAGGAACTCGATGAGCAGGAGAGCGTTATGCTTCTACAGAGGCTTGCACCTCAGGTCGTGCAGCACGAAATGGGTATGGCTCAGACACTGGTACAGGCTGTCGGTGGTCTTCCCCTTGCACTGGTACTTATAGGGAACGCGCTCCATGTGCAGAGCTATGGTGGACACGCACGCCGTGTCCGTCAAGCTCTTGAGCGACTGCACAATGTGCAAGCCCGTTCACGCTTGGTGGGACCCTCTTCTCCTCTTGAACAACATCCAAGTTTATCCTCGGACTTGAATAACTTAGGGGCACTTGCAGGACATCAAGGGAACTATGCAGATGAAGAAGTTTACTATCAGCAAGGTCTCGTGCTTGCCCAGCAGATTGGGCATTCAGAAGGAAACCTGGACGAGGCTTGTCGTCAAGCCTTAGCAAGCATCATCACCACCTTTAAAGCGATAGACCACCATATGACCAAGGACGTGAGGTAGTGGTTACTAGTTCTCTCAAGAAGCAATGACGAGGAGCAAGCCGAATCCCCCTCTCGTACTAGAGAACCCTTGTTCTTATTCCCTCTTGCTGCTGAGAGGAGGATACTGATTGTTGATGGAGAAGTTCTTGTATCCGCTGGGTCGCGCTCCAAGCATTCGATCCCAAATATATTCCTTTTATCTGCTCAATCATATCTGTATTTTGACCAAACGCCCCTCCACCAAAACAGAACAGAGGTTGAGGAGGGTTGACCTTCTCAATTTCACGAGCGATTTTCATGAGGTCTTTGATTCGTGGACGCATCATCGCTGAAAGGCACACCAGAATTGGGCGATGAGTGCGAATATCCTGCATGAGACTCTGTATCTCAACCATTTGTCCTAGGTATAAGACATTGAATCCTGCACGACGACAAAAGAGAGCGAGCATCAACGCCCCCACTTCGTGCGTCTCTTTTGGCGCACATCCCACGAAAATGAGTGCTTCTTGGCGAGGACTGGAAGCGGCTTGGAAGAGTTGAAAGAGGCGTGCGCGGATGATATTGGTCGCGAAATGCTCCGTCGTGACGGATATTCTCTTTTCGGCCCACAACATACCAATGTGGTAGAGAACGGCTTGCAAGAGATTCAGACACACCTCTTCCACTGAATGATGACGAAATGCTTCGTCAAGAACCTGTTGTACGTTCGCCTCATTCAGGTGATAGATCGCATCTAACAGAGCCGTCTCCGAATGGCGAAAGTCGGAAGCTCTCTCATTGCCCTGCTCTTGCTGATGCCCCTGCCCTTCCTGCGAAGCTTGAAGAATGAGTGATGAGAGCGCACGAACAGCCTCATTGGGTGCAATTCCCGCCTCAATAAAATGGAGTGTTTGTGAGCGCGTAATAGCCGCGACAAAGCCCTCAACTTCTACAGAAAGTTCGCCCCGCCTGCGCCGCTTCATAATGTGAACAAGAACAGGGGACAACAAATGTTGGCAGACAGAACTCACAGTATGAGTCGCAAAAGCATCTTCGAGGAGCGAATTGACAGATCTTTCATCCTTAGTAATCATAAAGTTCAAGAGGAGTTGTTGTACATCTTGAGGATGAGAACGTGATGACATTGAAACGACAGAGAGATTGACACCTCGTTTCGATGCATACTGAGGTTCAAGCCTCGCAAGCTCTTCCATAGCCTGTCGCACGCCCATTCCTGAAGAGATCGCCCGACGAAGCCAAGATGCCGCTGCAATATCTTGTTGAGAGTAGAGAGCTACATTGTTCGTTCTCCGTTCTGGCGCAGGAAGATGATAGCGTCGTTCCCAAGCGCGTAGGGTCATGAGAGGAACATGAGTTGTCTGTGCAACTTTCTCTAGGTGAAACTGAGGAATCGTGTCATATCTATGGAGACGAGGAAGGCCATCATGCAGACGCCCACCTCCAAGAGCAGAAGAGTATTGTGCTTCTGCAATCGGAATCTGTATCGAACTCTGCTTTAAAGACGATTGATGGACACCAGATGCTTGAAATGCATCCTTTTGATTCTCTTGCTGATTCATCATGAAAACTCCTCGTGCCAAGACACTTCTGAAAGAGTATGCCAGAAAAAGGCATCTGCTACAAGAAGAAAAGAAAGCAACTAGACGGAAACTAGGTAGCAACTTCCTTGTCGTGAGTTGTTCCACGAAGTTATAGATAGCTGTTTCTCCTTGATACTCAGCCATCAATTTGTATGCCAAACATCCTTGCCCTATACGAATTTCAGATGCTATGCAGTTGTTCTGTCCATCCTCTTGTCCTCTTGAAAGAGATGAAAGAAAGTTGTTATGTAGTTGCTATGTGTCTCCTCTTGTATCAGAGACCTCTGTCTTACATACTAGACGAAGAAGAAAACCTGATGAGGAAGAACGAAAAGGGGAACGTAGATTTGTTGGATTGCTTCCTCCTCGTTGTATAGAAAAGCAAAGAAGAGTATATAGAGAGGTATGAGAGAAAGAGACATCTATGAGTAGTTTAGTTCTCGTGATCGAAGGAGTTCCCCCACTTGAAACACTTCTCGAGAGGAATTTAAGAGACGAAGGCATTCATGTAATCCGTTTCCCCCTTGATGTAGAGGCAACACGCGTAGGGATGGATCAGCGTGTTGAGCATATTCCCGATGTGGTGCTTTTGACAGATACTCTTACGAAGGAGGAGGGGAGCGAACTCGTCCGGTACTTGGTAACGAAGTCGAGGCAGCACAAGATGGTCTTCGTCCTGTTCTCTGGACGCAATGAGCAACTTGACCACATCAAGACACTCTTGATACAGAGTGCCACTCAAGTATCTGTAGCAAGCTCTTCAACACTACAAGAGATTACTCACATTATCCTCACTTATCTCCGTTCTCGCGATGAGAGTGAAGGACGAAGTTTCCTGAATGGTTACGCTTGAAGTTGACAAGTGTCGAGTAGACATGCTACAGTTTTTCATCAGAGCAATGAGAAATACATCGTTTCTTAGAGAAAGAAAGCTTCGTGGCTGCAACACTCAAAGATGTCGCTTTGCGGGCCGGTGTTTCCGTCAAAACAGTCTCCAATGTCGTCAATGGCTATATTCATGTGAAGGATGAGATGCGCGAACGGGTCCGTATCGCCCTGGAGGAGCTGAATTACCAGCCTAACCTCTCCGCACGCTATCTGCGAACAGGACGTATGGGTGTGATTACGCTTGCCATTCCTGATCTGAGTAACGCCTACTTTTCAGATATTGGCAATGCAATCATTGCTGCGGCAACTTCCCAGTCCTATACCGTCCTCATTGATCACACCGACGGTGAACGTGACAAAGAACGTCTTGTCATTGATGGATTACGCCCTCATCTCATTGATGGAATTATTCTCAGTGCCCTCGCTCTAAAAGCAGAAGATATTCAGGCGCGCAAGGTACAACTTCCTCTTGTCCTTTTAGGAGAACGCTTTTTGAGCGACGCATATGATCACGTCTCGATTGATAACGTAGCTGCCGCTCGCCTTGCTACACACCATCTCTTAGAACTAGGAAGACGCCGCATTGCAGCTATCGGGGCACCAAACGTGCTTATGGGGGAAACAGAGACTGCACGCTTCCGTCTGAATGGCTATACAGAAGCTTTGACTCAGGCTGGAATGTCCGTTGATCCACGCTTCATCGTTTCGATGAAGCCTTCTCATGCACACGATGAGTCTCATACTCTGCATGAGATGTTTTACAAGCGAGAGGGTGGAGCCGAGGCAATGCATCAACTCCTCGCGTTGGAACAGCCACCGGATGCTGTTTTTTGCTTTAACGACCTCATGGCTCTTGGTGCTATCCGTACACTGCACAAAGCTGGCTATCGTATTCCTGAAGACATAGCGGTTGTCGGGTTTGACGACATTGAAGAAGGCCACTTCTCGACGCCTTCGTTGACCACGATTGCGCCAGATAAGCGGATGATTGGAGAAAGAGCAGTCTCTTTCTTGCTAGGGCGCATCAATGGGACACGCACAGGGCAACCGGAGCAGGTTGAAGTTCCCTTCCAATTGATTGTGCGCGAAAGTACTGTAGGCTAGAGACCACATAACAGGGACAAGCCCTGTCATCAAAACTATAAATACATAAGCGGCGTGAGATTGACAAATTTCAAAACCTCATGGTATAGTTTTTACAACGTTATAAAAAAGAGGAATATTTAGAGAAAGAACAGAGGTGAAGCGCGCTGATGGCGAAGATCAAAATCGATAGAGAGCGTCAGATTGGCCCTGTTGACCGCCGCATCTATAGTGGCTTCATCGAACATTTGGGGCGATGTATTTACGGTGGTATTTTTGACGAACACTCACCGCTCAGTGACGAACACGGCTTTCGACGCGATGTGATGAATGCGTTGCGTGGCTTGAAGAATCCTGTCTTGCGTTGGCCCGGTGGAAACTTTGTGAGTGGCTATCATTGGCGTGACGGTGTTGGGCCAGTCGAAGAGCGACCGCGCCGCATGGAGCTTGCGTGGCGTGTTGAGGAGTCCAATCGCTTTGGCACCAACGAGTTTTTGCAGTATTGTGAACTCCTGGGAGTTGAGCCATATCTGTGTGTCAATATGGGCAACGGGACGATGGATGAGGCGCAGGCATGGGTGGAATACTGCAATGGGAATGGAAATACTTCCTGGGCAAATTTGCGCCGTTCGCATGGTCATGAAGCACCATACAACGTCAAATACTGGGGCTTGGGCAACGAAATGTATGGCGATTGGCAAATTGGGTCGCTTTCTGTCGAGGATTACGTCAAGAAGGCGCGAGAGTTCGCCAAGGTGATGAAGTGGACCGATCCGACCATTCAACTCGTGAGTTGTGGTCTGGATGGATTGCAAGACTGGGATCGCATCGTCATTGAGGAGTTGGCGCGTCTCGTTGACTTTCATAGTATTCATCTCTACACGGGCAGCACTGACTACTATAGCAATGTCTTCTCAGCTCATCAAGCAGATCGAGCCTTACGCAACTGTCGTGCTCTGATTGATCGTGTGCGCTATCAACAACGCATTCAGCATCCCATTTCCGTGGTGTACGATGAGTGGAACATCTGGTTTCGCGAAGAGGCTCCCCCCAATACGTCGTATCAGCTAGAAGAGCGGTATACCCTTGCAGACGCTCTTGCCGTTGCGACCTATCTGAACATCTTTATTCGTCACTGTCATACTGTGAAGATGGCAAATCTTGCCCAAATGGTCAACGTCATCGCCCCCATCTTCACCAATTCCGAGGGGTTGTTTCTTCAGACGATCTACGCACCCTTGCAGCTCTATGCAACCTCTATGCAAGGGATCGCGTTGGATATTGCCATTGAAAGCGAGACGTATGAGTTGCAAGCAGAGCAGGAAACGTCTCGCTGGCAACACCGGGTTGCAGACTTGGGACCCTTCAAGTTTCTTGATGCCGCCGCGACGTATGATGCCTCCGAACAAATGCTCACACTTGCAGTGGTCAACCGCGACGGAGAGCGTTCACATACGAGTACTATCTCTATCATGGATACGCTCCTGCCAAATAGCGTGACGCTCTACGAGGTCAACGGCACTCATCCAAACGTCACGAATTCCTTTGAGCATCCAGATGAAGTGAAGATACAAGAGAGAACGCTTGAGCTAGGAGAGCAACAAGTGGTAGGGCAGCACTTACAATACACGTTTCCAGCTCATTCTCTCACCATGATGAGGATGCGGCTAGAATAGGGTTCCCTCCTAAGAAGTGTAGTCAGAGAAATTCAGAAGTGAGTGGAGTCCCATCTTCAGGAGCAATGTTCTCTCTTCCATTGATATAGTCAACTATGGTGTACAGCTATGTAGGATAACAGAAAGGATTCAGCAAGGATGGTGAACCATTTTTTTGTACGTACACAACGCTTGGTGATGCGCTTTCTCTTGATTGCCTGTCTTGTGATGATCTCTTTTGTCACAATGACGAGCCAAGTGGAAACAGCCCATGCTGCGGCTTGTACCCTGCAAAATCCCATTGTTTCAGCAGGTCAGGACCCCTCGGTCTGGTATGCCAACGGCCTTTACTACTTAGTGCAAACTGGAGAACCAGATGAAAATTCGATCTGGATCAGGGCAGCAGCGACTCTAGGGGGACTCAATAGTGCGCCAAATACGCTCGTCTGGTCCGCCCCCACTGGGACTGATTATAGTACGCAAATCTGGGCACCTGAACTGGAACAGGTGAACGGACAGTGGATCATTTATTTTGCTGGTGCCCATGATGAGGGCAACTTTAACGCGACTAATAGTACGCACCGCATTTATGCTATCACCGCCAATAGCAGCGATCCACTGGGGGCGTGGTCCTTTTTCGGTGAGGTCGAGGACCCGACCAACGAGTGGGCAATCGATCCCACCGTCTTTTTCTATAACAACAACTGGTATGAACTGTGGTCGGGAACTCCTCCTGGCAACAATGGCAACGCCCCGCAGCAAATTTACATCGCTCATATGCAGGACCCGTTGCATGTGGATGATCCGTATCGCAAATTGATCGCCAACCCCGATCAGCCGTGGGAGACCTCGGTACAAGCCATTGAAGAAGGGCCTGAAGCGTTTATTGGACCCAATAATACGCTGACCATTGTCTACAGTGCTAATGCTAGTTGGACCTCTTCCTACAGTCTTGGAGAACTGCTCTATCACGGTGGGGACATGGGCCAGTATACCTCCTACACGAAGGTCGGACCGGTTTTTAGCTCAGGTGGAGGCGTCTATGGACCAGGACATATCTCCTTGCCAGTGCCAGGACCCAATGGGAGCAACTGGCTCGTCTATCATGCGAAAACCTCATCTAACGATGGCTGGAGTGATCGCACAATTTTTGCTCAGCCCCAAACCTGGAATGCTGATGGTACGCCGAACTTTGGTAGTGGACCGCAAGGGTATACATCGTTTGATGAAGCCACACAACAGCCTTGCTAAGAGGGACAATGTGAGGTAACGGTGATATTTTTGCTAGTAAGGTCGAAGACCTGCATATAGGCATAGGAACTCGTTGTATCGTTATCGGTCCCGGAATACAGCAGAGAAGCACTTCCCGTGTGTGCCTGTTCGCTCGTGTTTTTTGCCTCAGGCCCCAAGCCACAACAGATACCACCAACATTCTTGCTCCCACCAGCCGGATAACCCGCACTATCAACCGTGTTTGTCCATGCTGGTTGAGGGTCGCTACTCTTAAAGCCGGAACTGAAAGAGGTGGTGGTGGCGGCAGTAGCAGAACCAATGGTAACACCTGCACTCGCAACCTTTTGCTGCAACGAACTGTACTCTGCCTGTTCGGTGTCGAGCGTGATCGGGTCTGGAAGGGCCTGATTGTTCGTACACAGCGAGGCGTTGTTCGCGTCCTGTGGGCAGTCGGGGAACCATGTATCGTTGTGTCCATTGTTGGGTTTCGCCCATCCAATGGTGTTGTCTCGTATCACATCGTTGGCGAAGGCACCTCCAGTCTGCTTGTTGAAGTTCCATACATAGGCACCAACGTTTTGCCCCGCTAAGGAACTCCCATCTGGGAGAAGGCCGCTGGAGACAATACGATTTTGATACGCAACATTGTCATGTCCAGCAGCAAGCCCAATACCATAGTTCGTCGTACTCACTACTTGGTTACTGTAGATATCGACGTAGGCCGTGACCGTGTCGGCAGTGGAACCATCAGTAAGAATACCACCTCCCGAGAAGCTATCCTTCGTTGGATCGGGTGGATACGCACCATGAATATAGTTGTAAGGAGCCAGTTTCGCTCGTATTGCTCGAAACACAGACGCGAAAGTTGCTGTCAAGTTGCCGAGGAGTTGTTCTCTCTTCTTCTTGTAGCAGCTATCTTCCTTCTGGCATACTCTCCTTGAAACAATAGTCTCTTTTCCGACGCAAACGGGACTAGAAGAACGCGGGACGACACGAAGGAGAAGATGAATGACAGAAGCACAGGTTCAGAGGCTTGCTCCTGGCGACCATGTGACCTATATGCTCGCTCCATACAAACGACCGACCCATCCTGACAAACGCTGGCA
>CAXUGH010000001.1:23597-47846 GCA_964250365.1 uncultured Ktedonobacteraceae bacterium | reverse complement strand
ATAGCCTCACGCTCCATGAGTTTCAGTTCAACATGCCGTAGACGAAATGCACGAAGTTGCCGCCTCAGAAAGGAGGAGTATACATGGTTCAACCAGATGTTTCTTCGCGTTCCAAACAAGGACTGTCATTAACCACACGTCTCTCTATTTTGCTCGCGTTTACAGCTATCGTTCCGCTCCTTATTGCTGTTACCAGTGGTGAGTTGCTTTCTCGCCCACAGTTGATCTCTCAGTCTGCTACCGCTATGGGCAAGAATGCTCAAACGAGTATGCAATTAATCGATGCCTATATGTTGGAGCGTTTCCATGATGTACAGACGATCAGTCGGCAACCTTTTCTCCACCAATTTTTAGCTGGTAACGAGACTGTCAGACAAGAAGCACTGGAGGAACTTTCTACGGGCGATCAACGCGACGCGAATTACGACTCCTGGTCGCTCTTAGATACACAGGGCCATTTGCTTGTGTGGTATCCAACTCAACCAAAGGCAAACGGAAAATATATCATTTCGCCAGAGAATTTGCAGCAAGTGCAACACGCAACAACGACCGTTCTTTCCGATGTGTTGTATAATCCCAATATAAGTGCAGCCTCTGTGGATATTTACATGCCTGTAATTACAGCGAACGCGATAGTCATCGGTATTGTACGCGCAACGCTCAGTCTGGACTATATCTGGAACATCGTCAACAATCAGGCTGATAACGTTGGGACGTATGGGCTTATTTTAGACCGTAGCGGAGTACGCATCGCATACACCAACACTGACGTGTCGAATATTACGCAACCCGCGAACTTGTTTACCGCAGTCGCTCCACTTTCAGCGCACATGCAACACCGTGTTGCCGATGAAAACCTTTATGGCAAAGGCGCAACAGGTGTCGCTGTTGTCGCGGATAAAATCCTTGCGAGCAGACAACATTCCTCTTCCTCATCAGCCACCTTCGAGATGACGCCTACCGAGCATCAGGAGACCTATGAAGCAGCTCAACAACAGAGTACCATACTTCCTTGGACCTACTACATTTTGAGTCCATTGCACGCAATCACGACCATTGCCGACCAGCAGCTACTCGCGGTGAGCGTTATTGCTATGCTCGTCCTTTTTCTAGCGGTGCTGATAGGTCTGGGATTAGGCCACTCTATTACACAACCAATTCTACTGGCTGTTGCATCTCTAAGTCAGAGCAGTCAAGCGTTGAAGAAGTTAGCTGCAAAGGAGCAAGTGACAGCAACAGAACAGCAGTGGATGATCGAATCTTCTCATGTGGGTTTGCAATCGCTTCAGTACTATACCAATGCTACGAATATTGCGGCTCGTCGACTGAATAGCGTTGGGGTGCAACTGCAACAAGATGAATACTCCCTCGAACCGCAGTCACGAGTGAAACAAAATTTGAAAGAAATAACTAGCACTGCGGTCTACATTCAAAGTGCAGCGACACATCAGAATGAAAGTAGCAAAGGCTTGGCAACAGCTCTCAGAGTCACAACCGAAGTAGCAGAACAACTTGCGGCTGGCGCAGAATCAGCTGCCAGTGCCTCTTTACAGTTGGAGCAGGTCGTTGAGCAGTTACGCGAATTTGTTGGAAGGTAACGGAGAATGAAAAGAAAGAAACTTCTATGGAGTCTCATCCTGTTTTTGCTTGGAGTCGCGGTACCTCTAAGCCTACTCGGTTGTGGTGCTAGTACCGACGCCGCTAAACCCACAATTATTCACTTCTGGGTACGTGAAAATGATAAAGCCTTTACTATTCCTTTGGTGCAGGCATACAACGAAACGCATACAACCAAAGTCAAGTTGACCGTGATTACCGCAGAAAGCTTTGTCACCAAATTTGGTACTGCAATCGCGGCTGATACTCCACCCGATGTCATGGCTACCGATTTGATCTACTTGCCAGCTTTTAATGCCGCTCATCAAATGATGGACATTACGGACCGTGCTCACGGCCTCCCTTTCTTTGCTACACTCAGTCGCTCCCACATTCGCCTAGCTACTACTGATGGCAGGATATACGGTGTACCCTATAGCGCAGATGGCTCGGTCTTACTCTACAACAAGACACTCTTTCGCCAAGCGGGGCTGAACCCGAATACTCCTCCTACCACATGGGCTGCACTTGAGGCGGATTCTCAAAGAGTCACCGCATTAGGCAATGGAATCAAAG
The DNA here is from genome assembly GCA_964250365.1 of uncultured Ktedonobacteraceae bacterium. Lineage (GTDB taxonomy): Bacteria > Chloroflexota > Ktedonobacteria > Ktedonobacterales > Ktedonobacteraceae > JBBQVS01. Next base: position 45,674 of record CAXUGH010000001.1, on the reverse strand, counting down.
GTTTTTACTTTTCGGGTCGCTGTGCTGGTTGTAATGCATTCACTATGTTACCGCTGATCTGGGCAAGTGGAGGTGATGTTCTGAGTCAAGATTCTACAACTGCTACGATGGATTCGCCTGCGGTAAGGAATGTTCTGGAATTTTATCATCGGCTCTGGGTCGAAGGTCAAATGCCGCAGGCAGCCAAAACCGATAGCGGTGATCACGGTGCGAACTTCATTGATGCGTTTACAACCGGGAAGATCGGCATGATTGGAGGTGGTGCTTTCTCCGCAGCCCTTCTGAAGGCGCAATATCCAAAGATTGACTTTGGTGTTGCCTATCTCCCCGGAATAAATGGAGGCGTTGCGTCCTTTGCAGGTGGCGATACTATTGGTATTCCGCGTGGATCGCTCCATCCTAATGAGGCGTTTGACTTTATATCCTGGTGTTTAAATGCCCAGACCCAAGTTGAATTACTCGCTAGGAAGAGTGAAATTCCTGTTCGGGCTGATCTTGGTATCAATAAGTATAGTCAAGAAGACACACGCTACGTCACCATATCGAAAGCCTTCGCTCAAGGGCGCACACCCGATACTGTTCACTATAACCAACTGTTCAATGATGCGAACGGTCCCTGGATTACGACCATAGAGAACGCCGTCTTCAACGGGCAGATAGATTCATCTATCGCCACTGCTCAACAGCAATTCACACAAATTCTCTCAACGACGAATTAGAGGGGAAGGTAGGATACAACAAAACATGCTCAAGTCGCTTTTGTGTCCTCTAAGTTATAAGTGTTCTTACTCAATAGGTCAAAGGTATAGTTCTTTTGAGCGTTGAGGTATGTACCCCATTCTACTTTCTTCTCGTTTGTACATGAGCTTACTCCTGCCTCTGTTACTCTCTCTTTGCCAAAGTATCCGGACACATCGCTTGCAGTACGCGTTACCCTTATTCGTGCTTCGCAGCCTCCACGACTATAAGGAATAGGGATATTTCCAATCACACTGAGGTGCAAACTTGAAGCGAGGTGTTCTCTTGTGATGGGATGAAAGATGGGAGGTAATCCCGACGCTGAAGATACCAACAGTCCCAAAACTCATTTTAAGGACCTGCCCATCGGTCGTGAGCATTTTTTCTACTAGGAGTACACAGCACCTGCTTTATCTGCTACAATGCACAAAGAGGACACCTACGAAAAAACAGGAGAGAAGACCAAGTATTAGGGGTTCTTGAGGAGGAGGCAAACTTCTTACGATGAGCAGAACAGCATGGAGGCACTGATGAACGTGAAACCCAATCAACGGCTCAAACAGGAACGTGAACGCCGAGGATGGTCTCAGGCAAAGCTCGCAGAAGAAGTCGGGATCGACTCGACGACAATCAGTCGATGGGAACGTGGACTCTCGCTACCTTATCCCTATTATCGTCAGCGACTTTGTGAACTGTTCGGCAAGACCGTCCAGGAACTAGGACTGTTTCCCCGAGAGAACCAGGAGGTTCGCACGCATACTGAACGCGTTATCGCCTCTTCTGCTTCCAGCCCATTACGCGACCCTGCCATTCCTCTCCTGCCAGCAGGACAATTTGGGATGGTGGGTCGAGATACCCTGCTAGGCCAGCTCAAGCAGCATCTGTCTGGGAGGGACGGAGCTGTCCATTGTGCCCTTCATGGATTACCAGGAGTCGGCAAGACGACCCTTGCTCTGCATCTCGCTCATGACCGTGACCTCCTTGCCCTCTTCCCTGATGGCATCCTCTGGGCAGGTCTTGGTCCAACTCCCAACATCCTGCGTCATCTCAGCCGATGGGCAACCTTGCTTGGTCTCGATACATCTCATCTCACTCAAGACGAGAGCGTCGAACAGTGGGCATATGCGATACATACAGTGATTGGAACCCGTCGTTTCCTCCTGGTGATCGATGATGCTTGGACAATGGAGACCACATTGGCATTGAAGGTCGGTGGTCCCAATTGTGCCTACCTCCTCACAACGCGCTTTCCCAGCATTGCTCTCTCTTTCACGCCTGTAGGCTCTCTGGTTGTGCATGAGTTGAGCGAAGACGAAAGTGTGACCCTCTTGGAACGGCTCGTCCCAGAAGTGACGACAGACGAAATGCAGGCGGTACGCGCTCTCACGCGTTTAGTAGGAGGACTCCCCTTAGCTCTCACGCTCATGGGGAACTATCTCAGGGTACAAAGCCATACTGGACAGGTGCGTCGGGTGCGTGCTGCTATCAAGCGACTCCACGATGTGCAGGAAAGGCTCTCTTTGAGTGAGTCACAAGCACCACTTGAACATCATAGCAGCCTTCCACAGAGTGCGCGTCTCTCATTGCAAGCGGTCATTGCGGTGAGCGATCAGCATCTTGACGAGCAAAGCTCTCTCGCGTTGCGAAGTCTTTCGGTCTTTCCAGCCAAGCCCAATAGCTTTTCGGAAGAGGCAGCCCTTGCCGTGTGTGCTTGCTCTGTTGACGTTCTTGACACGCTCTGCGATGCAGGACTTCTGGAAAGTAGTGGATCAGGCCGCTACACGCTCCACCAGACCATTGCCGACTATGCTCACATGAGCCTGAGCGATTCCTCGGCATCTCATCGCTTCGTCACCTATTGGATTGAGTACGTGGAGTCCCATGAAAAGAACTATGACGCCCTCGAACACGAGAACACACATATTTTCGCCGCTTTCCAGAGAGCGTTCGAGGACAAGATGAAGACGGAGTTGCTCCGCGGCATTACTTCCATGATGCCGTTTTTGCTCGTCCGAGGTCTGTATTCACTCGCACAGGAGCATGCTGTGCATGCTTATCAGACAGCGATGGTGCTTGAGGATACTGTTGGAAAGGGCGTGATGTTGGGGCACCTTGGAGATATCGCCACTCGTCGAGGCACCTACTCTCAGGCGGAGGTGTATTTGCAGGAAGGCTTGTCGTTGGCTCGACAGAGTGAGCATCAGGAACACATGAGTTGGCTGCTGACCCTTCTCGGAACAGTCGCACATCTTCGTGGCGACTTCGCACACGCGGAAGCGTACTACCATGAAGGACTTCTCCTGGCACGACAGACGGAACACCAGGAACGGAGCATTCGCTTGCTCTCGAATCTGGGGTCAATCGCCTATCGTCGAGGTGACGATACACACGCAGAAGCGTACTATAGTGAAGGACTTCTCTTAGCACAACAGATGGACCATCAGGAACACAGGAGTCGGCTTCCTACGAACTTAGGTGCGGTGGCACAGCTTCGAGGAGACGACGCGCAAGCAGAAGTGTACTATACCCAAGGGCTTCTCTTAGCGCAGCAGATTGGGCATCGTGAATATACAAGCATCTTGTTCAGCAATCTAGGGGAAGCGGCTGCACAACAAAAGAAGTACCAGCAAGCGGAGAAATATTACCAAGAAGGATTGGCTATTGCCCGCAACATCGACCTTCGCTGGCTCATTGTCTCTATTCTCAAAGACCTGGGAGACCTCTATCTCCATCAGCAGAAGCTTGAGGCAGCAGGAACAGTTTTTCACGAAGCCCTCACTGACCTTCCACAGGGAAGTCAGGAATTGAGTGCAGAAGTCACTTACGGATTGGCTCAAGTTGCCTTTGCCCAAGGAAACCTTGTTGAGGCACACCAGCAGGGAAAAACCAGCCTAACCACCTTCAGGAGAATTGGGCATAAGAAGGAGATTGAGGTTAGGCAATGGCTGGAGAAACTGCCCTTGTCTCAAGTACAGTAGGTCTTTCTGGGATTTGGAGTGATATTCCCAATCTTCAAATGTTTGCAGCTGTTTTGGAAAGAGAGTATGGTGCGATGCGAGTTGCTTACACACTACTTCACAAGAACAGATGTACTCCGTTAGGAGGCACTCAAAGCACAAATAGGCGAGTTAAAACCAGGTGAAGCATCCGTTGAAGCAGTGACACAAGGAAGAGACTGTAGAATGGGATGCTGTCGTTCCATCAAGCGACGAGGCTGAATATGACACAAGCAAAAAAGCACGTTGATTGTTGTCACTCACGATCTTATGCTGCTGTCTCGAAGCGGGATCAAGCCTCTTCACGTACGTTTCCCTTATGAAAGAGAACACAACACTGCTTGAGAATGAATTGGTCGGGAAGGCGAAGCGAGAGGGCATCGCATGCTGGAGAACGTCAAACCCGGATGAATCTCCCACGGGTCTGCTCACGCTCGAACGCCGTTGCCTGAGCAGGGACATGCTCCTGTTTGTCCGACTGAAGGGGAATCATCGCTAGCAGAGCCGCCCTCCTGTCCTCCCCCTCGCCGAGGCGGTGCCGGTGCAGCAGGTCGGTGAGCAACTCCAGCAGCCTCGCTGAATGTCCGTTGCTTTGGTTGAAAAGCCTACCAGCTACCTCCTCCAGCGCACAGAAGGTGGGAGGATGACGCTCCTGCTGAAGGGGTGCTTCCATGTGTGGGGACGTTGCGCGATGCAATTCGTGGGGCAACTCCATGATAGCTGTTGAGGTGAGTAAGTGCAGATACAGCACGGTGATGGGCACATCATGCCTGAGCAGATAGTAAATACGCTGAAATACGCAGCGATTTTGAGTGAACGTGAAATAATCAGCGCGAGACACGGGAATTCAACTGTGCTTCTTGCATAGAAGAGGTCATGGCATCCCAAGAGGTAAGAGGACATAGAAGGTTGAACCTTGTCCTTCTGTACTCTCGACCCACACGCGTCCATTATGCCCAGTCACGATCTCTTTGACCAAGTAAAGGCCAATGCCTAATCCATCCAGCGAAGGGTCAAGGGACGTCGCTCGGTGAAAGCGTTTGAAGATACGCTCTTTGTCAGCCGCAGCAATCCCGATCCCCTGATCCTTTACCCACACGAGTACTTCAGAAGGAGTTTGTGGCGTCGCTCGTTCCGTTCTGACGCGCAGGCCAACCTCAATTGCTCCCCCCTGCGGGCTATACTTAATCGCATTACTCAGGAGATTATTGAAGACTTGCGCGAGTCGCTCCTCGTCAACAGAGCCGATGAGGGGCTTGGTCTGCTCGTGTCCTTCGAGCACCAGAGAAACGCGATGACGACGAGTGGTCGCCATCTGCCCCTCGACCGCATTCATCAGGATGTGAAGGAGATCGTGAGGTGTTCGTTTCATGGGAAAGTGCGCCTGCTCGATACGTGAAAGGTCCAGCATTGTTTCAATAAGCAGGTTCAGGTGCTGACTCTGCTCCACAATCTGCTGTAAAGCTCGTTGACTCCGCGCGGAATCGAAACCGTTTCTGGCACTGTGAAGCTGGAGGAGTTCTGCCAAGCCGACGATGGCGGTGATCGGCGTCCGCAGTTCGTGATTAACCATCGAGAGGAATTCACTTTTGTAGTATTCCAAGCTCTTTTGCTTAGTGATATCTTGAAAGACCAGCACAGCCCCAGTCAGCGTCCCATGCGCTGAAACGAGGGGGGCACTCGAACACAGCGTGATCACAGAGGTGCCATCTGGCTTCTTCACCACGGTTTCCTGCGCCTTCACGGTCTCTTCAGAGAGCGCACTGATCAGCGCGAAGTTCCAGGGAGGCAGCGTGTGGCCCTGCTGATCCGTTTCCGGGTGTGCCTGTAAGTGTCGGTCTAAGGGCACGCCTACCAACTCGGAAAGCGGAATACCCAGCAAGTGTTCGGCGGATGTGTTGGCATAGCTCACTATGCCATCGGTGGCCTCGATCAGAAGAATCCCTTCGGGCAATTGGTCCAACACGATACGTAGTCGTGTCCGTTCGTTTTCGACCTCCGCATGGAGCCGTGCGTGGGCGAGTGCTGCCGCCAGATGTACCCCACATGCTTCCAGTGCATGCACCTCAGGATCATTGCCACGCAGTCCGTCTGCAAAAAGAGCAGTAAGCACTCCCTCGAACTGATCTCCAAACCAGAGAGGCACACAGATGATACTCTCGATGCCATCCAGCACCAGTGGGTCGTCTTTCGTCATTTCCCCTCCTGCTAACGCAAGGTGAAGGTCCTCGATGACAAGAGGCGCATGATGCAGGAGCGTCTGTGCAAGCAGGAGTGAGCTGCTATACGGAATATAATGCACCATGAGTTCATCATGCTCCTGATTCTCTGGAAGAAGAGTGCCGAGCATATGGAGAGCCTGTTGAACGGCATCCGCCGTGTGTAGCAAGAGACCGCGAGGATGAAAATGGTGAGCAAGCGCATCGAGAGCGGTGGTGCCGATGTCCTGGACGTTGAAGGGTTCATGCACGCTGTTCGTCACGGCAGTCATGACTTCGAGCTGGTGTTGCTTTGCCTCAGTGGTACGCACTGTCTGCTGGTAGAGGTCTTGACTCCGCTCTGCATGATGCTCTTGGACCGCTTCGTGTGGCACGTCACGGACCGTTTGAAGCAGATGCATCACCTGTCCTTTGGAATCACGCACAGGTGTGAGGCTCCAGTGCATCTGCACGGGGCTGTCTTCATGTCCTGCAAAGATATATGTCCCTGTGTGAGAGCCAACACCCGTTTCCGCAACGGCACGGAAGATCGTTGTATGCACAGCAGCCTCGGCTTCGGGAAGCCAGTCAGTGAAGGAATGACCAACCGCTTCTCCAGGCTTCCAGGAGGGAATGAAATGCGTGATGAGAAAGGTCTGGTACAGCGCATTAGCCGCGAGCAGCCGGAAGTCCTGCACTGTAAACAAGGCCATTCCTACAGGAGCTTGCTCCAGCATGAGCAATGCGTAGTCCTGTAAAGACGAGTTCGTGTTCGATGTCATATGCCTAGAAACATCCTTCTTTCTCTCACTGTGCTTGAATAGCCAAGCGTATCGAGGGGAGTGTATCCAACGCGGTCGTGACTGTCAAGTGTCACTCAAGCTTACTTCGCTCTCGACGACCACCGTAAAGGCGAGTGTATCCAATGCGCTCGTGACTGTCAAGTGTCACGCAGGTCTTGCAGAACCCCCTTCCTGTTCGGTATACTAGAAGCCACACGAGGAGGCAGTGGAACAAAGAGGAAGGAACCCGCGACGGTAGAGAGGTGCGCTCTTCGTGTGCCCAAGACGTATGAGAGGAATAGTCCAAGGAAGGAAGACGTTCTATGGTCTCTGAACCCGAGCAGAGTAACACCACCTATGTGATGGATGCAGAAAACGCGGCGGAAATGGCTCGTCTGCTTCGCCAAGATCGCCTCCTCACCCAAGGTATGGGCGGGCTGTTTCCTGCCCCCCTGGAAATCGCTTCTATGCATCGTCTCCTCGATCTTGGCTGTGGACCTGGTGGCTGGGCTCGTGCTGTCGCAGCAAAGTATCCGCAGGTGCAGGTGACAGGCATTGATATCAGTCAACTCATGATCGAGTATGCCCGTACTCAAGCCCTTGAGCAGCAACTCGGGAATGTCGCCTTTGCGGTCGCTAATGTGCGTGAGCCGCTCGATTTCCCCGATAACACCTTCGATCTGATGAACGGTCGTTTCTTATTTGCATTCATGAGTCCGGATGCTTGGCCCAAACTGCTTCAAGATTGCTACCGGCTGACGCGACCAGGTGGCATACTGATCCTAACAGAAACGGAGGGACCGCTCTCGAATAGTCCAGCAACTGAACGGCTCTACGCCATGTCAGTGGAAGCGATGAAGCGTGCAGGACAAAGCCTTTCTCCCGATGGACGACGTGTAGGAATTACGCCAATGTTGGGCAAGTTCTTCCGAGATGCGGGCTACGTCAACATCGGGTATAAGGCCCATGTGCTCGACTGTTCAGCAGGCGCGCTTGCGTACCAAGATGTGTATCAGGATTACATGGCGGCCTACAAATTGATGCAGCCCTATCTGGTCAAGATGGGCGTCACCACACCAGAGGAGGTCGAAGGTGTGTACCAGCGTATGCTTGAGGAGCAGCAGGCACAAGACTTTTGCGAGGTTTGGTTCTACATGAGCGTCTGGGGAGAAAAGCCGGTGAAAGCAGCATCTGAGCTATAGGAAGCTGATACACTTGAAGAACGAAGGGCATTGCGCTGCTTATTCCCCTTTACCGTTTTTCTCGTTGTCTTCGCTGCTGATAACGAGAAGGGAGTTGAGCCATTGCCGAACTTCTGGCACCATCCGATGCTTCATTGACTCGAACATGCTGATGCTTCTCTCTCCCAGACAACGTGCCTCCTCCCAGTTGTTCTGAGCCGCATGCACACGAGCCAAGTTATAGAAAAGGGTTGCCTTCATTTCTTGATTTCCGTCAGGGACATGTTCTACTGCCTCGCACAAGATTTTCTTTGCTTCTTCTATCTGGTGATGCTTGAATTGAATCTCTCCCCAATCATTGAGAAGGGCACTCAGCAGCCAATGTTTTCCTATCTGCCGGACGAGAGCAAACGCTTCTTGGTAGTAGCGCTCTGCTCGTGTATACGCTCCCTGATCTCCTGCCATATACCCCAGACGTCCAAGCAGATAGCTCGTGAATTCCGGGTACTGTATCTGCCGAGTGAGTGTAAGAGCTTCACGACAATCACGTTCCGCCTGCTCCTTGGCTCCTTGTAAATACTCCCACTCGCTCAGGTTTCCTAAAAGGAGTGCCGTCTTTTCTGTATCTCCGATGGCCTTGGCAAGGGTTAGTCCCTGCCGAAAGTACTCCTCTGTTCGCTCTGAGTCCCCTCGTTGAAACAGACACAGCCCTAGGTTCAGCAGGACATCAATACGTTGTCGGCCCTTCATGTGGTGAGCAAAGGTCAATGCTTCATGGAAATAGTGTTCTGCCTGGAGGGGATTTCCACACTCGTAGACGATCAGACCAAGACCGTTGAGCAGTTCGCCAATGCCTTCGATGGCGTTGCTCTCGTAGGCAAGGACAAGTCCTTCTTGACAGTACTTTTCTGCCTGCTCATAGTCTCCTCGACTCCGTGTTAACGCTGCCAACTGAGTCAGCAACAACATCATCTGTTCCCTCTCGGCATGTTGACGTGCCAGAGCAAGCCCTTCATGCAGAGCAGAAGAGGCTCTGCTATAGTCTCCTGCCATCATCGCAATTTTGCCAATCTGAAGAAGCGTGACCGTTTGACAACGGACCCCTCCAAGGACACGTGCCGAGTGATAGGCATGCTGCAAATACTCCTGGGCGAGTTCGTGCAATCCTCGATCACGCAGAAAACCGCTCACCGCGTTGACTCCCCGCACAATCTCTGCATGCATTGCCAACTCGAGCGCTCGTTTCAGAGCAGCCAGAATGTTCGTCCGTTCCACGTCAAGAATCTCATACTCGTTTTGATGCGTTTCGATATACTGCACCATGTAGCGGACCAGACGATGAGATGCACCGCGAGTCTCTGTCCGCTGAAGACAGGCGTAGTCGGCAATCGTCTGGTGCATGCTATAGCGGTTTTGCGTACAGCTTTCGAGGAGTCCTGCATCGCAGAGTGCGTCAAGGGTAGAGGCAGGCAAGGCGCAGACTGCAAGTGCTGCTTCTTCTGAAAAGCTATTTGGCTTGGCGGGGAAGACCGCAAGGCGTCGTAAGGCTGCACGAGTCTGCGGGTCGAGATACTGATCGCTTACTGCGATGACGGATTGCAGTGAGAGCGGCGTTCCTTGTGAAAGACTCGTATGACGATCAAGCACCCCTTGGAACTCCTGTAACAGGAACCGTTCCTTGACATCGTGCAATCGGAGCAATGCACTCTGAATACGTCGTGTCTGACCATTGTACGCCTGCTGCTGGACGGAGTTCCCTATCAGTCTCAATGCAAGTGGAAGTCCCCCTGCCGCTTGAACCAACGGTTTAAGCGTTTCCAAACCCTCTTGCAACATTATGGGAGCTAGATGAGCGAGCAAGGTGATGCTCTCTTGCTCGCTGAGTTCGGGCAAGAGTACTGCTCCATGAGGTGCAAACGAGATGGCGAGTTGCGGAAAGCGGGTGGTGAGAAGGTGGGCACAGTTGGGGCCGCCCACTTTCAAGAGAAATGCATCTTCTTGAGTCCAAGCATCATCGATGACCAAGAGCAGACGACGAGTTCCTATTGCTGTATAAAGAGCGTGTGCCCACGCGTGAATATCTTTCTCTTGAGCCAGACGAGAGGCATCCAGACCGAGTAAGATGGCCCATCGGCTCAGGTGACCGAGAACATTGGGAGTTGGCCCAAGTCCAGCCCACAGAACGCCATCTGGAAATGAGGCAACAACATCGCGTTCGTGTGCGAGAGAGGAGGCGAGAGTTGTCTTACCGACTCCTGGCAATCCATACAGTGCAACAGAAGCGTGTTTGTTTGCCTCGAACACATGCTGCCTGAGAGCCTGCAAGTGTTCTTCACGACTAATCACCTCTTCGCTCTCTTTTGCTAAGCCAAGATAGACAGGATCATGCACAGGTGTCACAGTGCCAGCAGGAAGAGGGCATGCTTCGGGTTCCTCACTCTTCTCGTCGCATGGGAGCAATTCTAGCTCTTGAACCGTTTTTCCAAACAACGTGCAGAGTTTTTCTCGATAGTAGGGATAAGGCAACGAGAGTCCACGTTCCCACCGACTGACTGTCGTTGAGTCGATCCCGACTTCTTCTGCGAGCTTTGCCTGAGACCACCCTCGACGTTCACGTTCCTGCTTCAGTCTCTGATTGGATTTCGGCTTCATGAGTACCTCCACCGTACGTTCCTTCGTTCTCTATCTCATTAGAGCGGATGAAGGGGGGTCTTTGTACAAGGGTATCCGAAACGACGACCATAAAGTTGCTGAATAGTTGCTGTCTCTTCTCATTGTACCAAATAGTTCTCTCCTTGTATATTCTTCAGGAGAAAATAGCCCTTTTCGCAAGAAGAGTGGACGGAGCGAAGAAAACGTACGAGAGGAAGGCCAACTAGAGAGGTGGAGGAAGGAGAAACCGTACTCACTAGAACCGACACGTGTCGTTCCATTCAGACGAGGTTTGTCCAAGAGATGGAAGATGTGAGTGTCGCTGGCACCGTCAAGTGATCAGTATAGCTTGGCGAGTGTTGTGTATGAATGGTTGACTGGAGAGCATCTTACAACCTCCGAAATACCTACGCAGTGCGTTTGCAAGTGGACTTTTTCTAGCAACTCGCATTGGAAATACACAAACTTGGAACGGGACATCAACGACAAGCAACTTCAACACCTCTTACTCCTACCTTTACTCCTACACCAACCGTAACTCCTCTGCCAACCACATCTCCTACACATGTAGGAGGAGGAGTGTATCAGGCAGATTGGTCTCAAGGCTGGTCAGGGAAAGGGTCACGCGACTGACCGGTGGTGAACCACGAACTCGTTAATGACGGCTCGTCCTATAGTGAGGCAGCAGACCCAACAATTGTGGCTCCCTATACCATCAGTGGAACGCCTGACTATGCAGTAGAAACACGGGTTCATGTGATCGCGGGTTGGCCTTGTTTTGATGTGACTCTGCGCGGAACATCTGCACCCGCTGGCTGGCACGGATACAAAGCGGCGGTGTGTGATGAAAAAATACGACTTCAAGCAGGCAATGATATTCTGGCAACAGTGCCGTTCAACCCTGAGACGATTTGGCATAGTTATCGCTTTGAAGTCAGAGGTTCTCATCTTGTGTTCTTTGTAGATGGAAACCTTCTTGCTCAGACAAATGATACACGCTATCGTTCCGGTGGGCAGTGGGTCTCAAAAGCTATGGAACGCAGCTTGAGATAAGCAGCTTGAAGGTCATTGCCCTCTAGTAGCTCTCACAGTGAAAAGAGTGAGCCAAAGGACGAAAGGGGTTGCATATGCAGCAGAATGCAATATTAAGTACTATGCGCGTTCCTCGCTTTATGGGGAAAGGTGTGATTGAGTTTACCGAAAAAGTAGTTCCTCAAGTAGGACCTGGGCAACTGCTGATAGCTGTGAAGGCGAATGCTCTTTGTGGAACCGAACCGCGTCCTATGCAAAGGTGAGCAAAGACTCGGTGGTGCGTTCGCCGAGGAGGAACAAAGCGAGTCAGAAAAAGACAGGCAAAGATGGCTCTTAACATGCTTCTTTCACGAAGAAAATGCCTCTGAATGTGGCGCGACGTTTCACTCAACCGTCTCATAAGTTAGCTTGTTCTTGCACACATATTTTATTGTACTCAGGTAATGCCACTGTATGAAACATTCGACTGCTTGGAATCTCGTCCTGCTCTTCATAGCGACGCGTCTTGCGTTGGTTGCTGTGACGTATGTAAGCTATATTTTGTTTACTGCTCCCAAGTATTCGAGTACTCCTGTTGACGTTATCGCTCTGCTGAGTAGTTGGAATCATTGGGACGCAGCAAATTATACACGTATCGCGCAGTTCGGCTACCAACAGCTCAGCGACTATGCCTTTTTCCCTCTTTTTCCCCTACTCATTACTAGCATTAGTACCCTACTAGGCAGTTGGAGTTATTTCTTTGTAGGATTTCTTATCAGCAATGGTGCGTTACTGGGTGTGTTGTTCCTGCTCTATGGATTTGCGAAGGAGGAGGCGGGAGATGATGTAGCGCGTCGGACGGTTTTGTATCTCTGTATCTTTCCTACGGCATTTTTCTTTTTTACTGCGTACAATGAGTCGCTTTTCCTGCTGTTTGTACTAGGAGCCTTTTTAGCGATGCGGCGACATCGCTGGTGGCTTGCAGGACTACTCGGCTTCCTCGCTACGCTCACGCGTTCTGCCGGTATTTTGCTGATACTGCCCTATCTCTACGAGCTATGGGTAGAACGTGAGAATGTACGTACCAGTCTTCTCCGTATACTCTATGGTTTGTTGCCCATAAGTTTAATACCACTCGGTATGATAGTCTATTGCGTGTACTGTTGTACGACTATAGGAAATCCCGTTATCTTTATCACGTCTCAGAGTGGGTTTGGTCGTCATCTCTCCTGGCCCTGGCAGGGACTCTGGCAAGGTGTCACGGCATGTATTACGCAGCCTTTTGGCTCGCCTAATCAGGTTCACCTACTGCTGGATTTAAGTGCGACTATCGGCTTTATGATTCTAGCGGTGTTAGGATGGCGCAAACTACGCAGAAGCTACAGCATTTGGATTGGGATACTCCTACTTTACATTCTTCTCGATCCAGCGATGGATAAACCAGATATCTTACTATCCAACCAACGTTTTGTGCTGGAGATGTTCCCTGCGTTCATTACGCTTGGTATTCTCGGTGTCCAGCATCCACGTTTGCATCAGACTCTACTCGTACTCTTCCCTACTCTGCTAGCGACATTGAGCATTCTTTTTATTCTGAATCGTTGGCTGGTATGAGCGGTTATATCGTCCTATCATTTGACACTTTGAGAAGGCTCGTGCTACTCTCTGTAGGGAATTTTGCCCTTAGTGGTTATACGGAGGAAATTTATGCAGCCCGAAAGTCGGTCAATGCGCGAGAGCATTCTTGCCGCAGCGGTGCAATTATTCGCTGAATATGGCTATCATGCAGCTCCTCTGCGTGATGTTGCGCGTATTGCAGGTATTCAAGCGGCAAGCATCTACCATCATTTCCCCAACAAGCAAGCCTTACTTGTCGAGATTATGGAGGTGCATATGACTCGCTTGAACACACAACTAGAACGCATCATCCGTGAACATCAAGACCCGTTACAGCGTCTACAAGAAGCGATCTCTAACCATATTCGCCTTCACACCACCTATAAACAAGAGTTTTTTATCATCGACACAGAGATACGCGCGTTAGAGGGCGAAAATCGCACATTCATTCTTTCGTTGCGCGATGCATACGAGAAACTGATACAGGGCATTCTCAGGGACGGTATGGAACATGACGTTTTCCGCAACCTCGACAGTAAGGTCGCGTCTTATGCTATCATAGCTATGTGTACAGAGGTTGCGACGTGGTTCCGCCACGATGGAAGGCTCTCGACGCAGCAAGTGATTGCGCTCTACCGTCAAATTATTATGCAGGGATTGCTTCCATCCGAATATCTTCTAAGCTAGGGAAATATGAAACTTCTAAAGAATAGAAAACGCATTGTATTCACTGTTTTTTCTTTTATTCTGCTCCTTCTAGTTATTACAGGAGGAGTAGTGTTTCTTCTAAATTCTAATAAGAAAACGTCTTCGTCATATGCAAAACCAAGTCCGTCTATAAGTAGCACTGTAGAACCACTCTTCAGAGATTCTTTTTCGGACAATAGCAAAGGATGGTCTGTCGGAAATGTTGGAGGGTACACGCGTGCCGTGAATGACAATATGTTATTGCTGGCGGATACGAAGCACAATGTGCTGGTCGAAAGTGTTCCCACTCCTCGAACGTTCGACGATTTCTCAGTCACCACGACGTTTACGCTACTGCAGGGGGATACGAACGATAGCGTAGGTCTCTATGTGCGTGGTGACAGCAATCTCGATCACGACTACCGTATAGACATCTTTGGCAATGCCCGGTACGAGATCAGCAAAGAGACGCTCAATGCCAGCAACGACCTCGATCAGACCTATCTGGTACATCCCACCTATAGTAGCGTACTCAAGCCAATTGGACAAAAGAATATGCTTACCTTTACGATGCGAGGTTCAACAATGAAAATGCAGATAAATGGGAAAACAATGCAGAAATTGAACGACACAAGCTATACGCACGGACAGATTGCGCTATTCGTTTCAAATGGAGCCACCTCGTCTGGTGTGAAGGCTGCATTTCATGACCTCGTAATTTATCAGCTACTAATGGGAAGTCGAGCTACAAATTTTCGCGATCTAGCGAGAACTCAACCTCGACGCGTGTACGGTCTCCACGCTGATAGGTACGAGAGTATTCAAAAATGCGCCCATCGGCAAGATAGCCAACGCTATCGAGCAGCAAGAGAGGACTTCCCAGCGCAATATCGAGCAAGCGTGCCTCCTGTTGTGGGGCAGCAATTGCCTCCAAACTCCGCACACCTCGTGCCAGGATAAGATTATAGTGTGTTCTCAGCAGTTGATAGAGCGAGCCAGAGATATCTAATTTGTACAGATCGGGACAGAGAGACGCCGGGATATAGGTAGTCGAGAGCAGAAGTTTCTCATCCTCCACCGAACGGATGCGAGTCAGAATATTGACAGGTTCCTCCTGCTGAATATGTAACATCGTAGCCACTTCGCTTGGTGCAGGTATCTGATCCTGTCGTAGGACAGTCGTTTGCAATTGTACACCTTGCCGCTGCATATCTTCGTGAATACCGAATGCCTGTTGCACAAAACGTTCGGGCACTTTTTTACGTGCCACAAAGGTGCCTTTCCCCTGAGTGGCATATAGTTTTCCCTCATGCACAAGGTCGCTGATGGCGCGGCGTATCGTGATGCGGCTCACGCCAAACTCTTTTCCTAGTTCCAACTCCGATGGTATGAGCGTACCAGGAGTCCAGGCACCATCACGGATACGTAACAGTATTGTAGCCTTCACCTGAGAATATTTGGGCGTTGAAGCAAATTGCGTCGTCTGCTCACTTTCAAAAGCCGGAATTTGCTGTTCTGACATCTACAATTCTTACCTCCACTTTGCATTTGACAACTCTAATCCACATATGATACTGTCTTGTTATAACAAATTTGATATATCAACATTATGAGTTGTTCCAGGAAATTCGTCAAGTTGCGAAGAAAGGTTTCTCCAAGCTCATGATTCGCCCTCTCACATTGTACGTCATGCAAACCGCTCATACGGATATTGGATACACGCATCCACAAGAAGTTATTGGACAGATGTACCTGGACTTCTACGACCGTGTGCTGGATTTTTGTCTGCAGACCGAACACGAGCCAGAGGAACACCGCTTCAAATGGACATGCGAAACCTTCTGGCAGGTTCAGCAGTATGTCACACATCGACCGGAGCGGGAAGAGGAGTTTCTACGCTACGTAAGGTCGGGACAAATCGAGATTACCGCCGCGTATCTACATTTTACCGATGTTATTGACGCCGACGCATACCGTCGTAGCCTTGAGCTAGCTGTAACATATTGTCGTCAACATGCCCTTCCCCTGCAAACTGCTATTCATAGCGATATCAATGGTTGGCCCTGGGCGACGGCGGATATTTTAGCTGAACTTGGAATTCCTTATTTCTGCAGTCATATTAACCTTGATAGTGCTACTAATCCGCTTGGCAAACGCGGTAGCGTCCTTTATCAATGGAAAAGATTTATGCTCAAGGATGCTCTTAAAGAGGACACTCCCTTCCGCATTCCGCAAATGTTCTGGTGGCAAGGTCCAAACGGGAAACGCGTTCTGCACTGGTTGAGTGAACACTACCACTTAGGCAACGCGCTAGGGCTTTCCGGTATCAAAGAATTTGGAGGCGACAAAAGCACGTATTATACCGAAACTGATCGTATGACGGCTGACGAATTATACGAAAGAGCGCAGATAGAGCTTCCTTTGTATATCGAACAATTGCAGGCTGCTGGCTATCCCTATGATACGCTTCTAGTCAATACGGCGGGCTTTTTTGTGGACAATTCGCCGCCTGATGACCGTTGGTGTAGAATTATTGCTCGGTGGAATCGAGAGCATTCAGATATTCGCATACGTACAACCACTGTTAGCGAATGGTTCAGAGACTTCCAAAGTCGTTATCCAGAAACGGAACAAGACAGGTATCCAGTATATCAAGTAGCATGGCCTGATTACTGGGCACATGGGTTAGGGTCTGATACCGCTTCTATTGTGATAGCACGCCGCACACAGAGGCGACGTATGAATGTCGAAGCTCTCGTGACTCAGAGCCAATCAAAAAAAGCTAATGCGTTATTTCAGCAAGCTTTAGAGCAAGAACGGCTCGCGCTTGAGCATACTTTTGGTGCGTGGTCAACTACTGGTCGTCCTGCCTCTCCTCTCAACACATTTCAGCAGATATATAAAGAACTGATGTTTCACCATGCTGATCTCTACCTCACGGAAGCTGCCGCTCGCTCTCTTCACGAGCTATCGCCAGATTGGAGTGCTGTTCAACGGCTACATGTCGGCACACATACATCAGGTACGGGCACGCATACCCTACATTTCTCAACGGAAGACTTTCAGTTTGACTCTTACCACCAGTCGCTGAGAAGTCAGGATGGGACGCTGTACCCATTTCAGCTTGAAGATGCTGCCGTTGCTAGATATGTAGCAACGCCACTTTTGACAGAACCTCATGCGATAACATCTCTAACTCTGGTCGAATACCAGGGAACACAACCCGCTCTTTCTCAGGGAGAGCAATCGCTACGGTTGGAGACAGAAGCCTGGAAGTTAGAGATCGACCCGGCGACAGGTTCTCTTGTGCATATGTATGAGCAAGCGACGCAACGCGAATGGGTTGATAGAGAGCAAGAGTATGGTTTCGGGCAGCTTATACATGAGCGTGTCATTCATCCGCGTGGTAGGGCTGCTGTCAATACTGAAGCTAGCCTCATCGCGCTAGACGTGGCTAGAGAGAAGCTCTTACAGAGTATGCCACAAGGTCCTGTCTTTGAGCGCACCGTACTCCCTACCACTTCTCAGCCTGCTCTCATGAGAGGTCCCGTTTTCGATGAAGTCAGCATCAGAAGTGCCGAGCCGACAATAGGTCAACTACAAACCTCCTGGCGGCTCTACCATGTACTTCCATTAGTAGAGCTTGTACTGACATGGGAGAAGGTATGGAGCGATCTACCAGAAGCCGCTTACGTTGCCTTTCCTTTCGCTTCTCGGCAAGAACGCCTCCTGCTCGAAACAAGTGGTGGCTTCTTTCAACCAGGGAGTCATGAAGCAGGGGGGCAACTGCCTGGGACATGCTCAACCTACTACACAATTCAAAGAGCAGCTTCCTTGCAATCACTCAATGGTCAGGGCCTGTACTGGCTCCCATTGGATGCGCCGCTCGTCATGCCCAACGCAATCAACTTCAATAATTGGGAAACAAAGGAGTGGCAATGGAACGGCTTTCTTGCTTCCATGCCAGTCAACAACTACTGGCATACGAATTTCCCAATTAGTCAACGCGGACATCTACGTTTACGCTACCGCTTTCTTAGTCAGCATGGATTTGACAACCGAGAACAGGCTTTACAAGCCGCAATGCCTGTAGAGGCGTTGGGGTGGAGGTAAAAAATATATGGGTGATTTAGAGCTTCGACAACCTCCGACTCCAATTCTTGCCTTCGACATTGGAGGGACACGCATAAAAGCTGGAGTTGTTCAGGGAGATACCGTATATGCTCTGCAGGTGGTACCGCTCGATGTTGAGCGGCAGACACAGAATATAGTACATCAGCTACAAAACATTGGTAGCGAGCTAATGCAGAACTATTCAGTACAAGCCGTTGGTGTCAGTATAAAAGGAATTGTTGACTCACGCCGGGGAATGATCCTAGATGTCAATGAGACGCTTATGGCTTTGATTGAGCAACCATTCGTGGCTCTACTCGCACAGGCATTCGGTCTGCCCGTAGTCATGGAAAACGATGCTCGTATGTACGTGTTGGGTGAACTGCTCTACGGAGCAGGAAGCGATGTTGCCAATATGGTTTGTCTCACGCTAGGTACTGGCATTGGTTGTGGAGTTGCTATTCATCGCCAGATACTACGCGGTTCGCATGGACTAGCTGGTATCCTCGGTGGTCACATCACAATTCAAGCTGATGGTCCCTGCTGTAGCTGTGGCAATATTGGATGCCTGGAAACATTTGTTGGCACAACTGCACTTCTGCAAGCTGTTGAAGCGGGTATACAAATGCATCCAGACTCGGTGCTACATACACAAACTCTTGTGACGCCGTATGATATTTTTACAGCAGCCGAGCAGAACGACTCACTTGCACGCCAGATTGTGGAGCGTTTTAGCCGCTACTTAGGTGCTGGCATCGTCTCGCTCATTCACGCCTACGATCCAGATATCGTCGTTCTCGGCGGAGGCATCAGTGGGGCGGCTTGGCAATTTCTACCACGCGTACAAGGCTACGTCAACGAACACGCCTGGACACTTCCTGGTCATACTGTACCAATCATGAAGGCCAGATTAGGAGACGCAGCAGCACTCATAGGAGTGGCGGCACTGGCGAATCAACAGGCGACCTTCATATAACAGAAATAGAGCTGTACAATGAGCAATAAAGCACATGCATATCGCACACATCCCATTCATATGTTTCCAGATATGAAAATAGCAGTAGGCTACTCATCTCTGTCTACAGCATTATTACAACTACAGCGGCAAAAGAACACTTCGCTGATTGTCATTGATGGCTACGTAGGCATAGATTGGGAACAAACGCTTGCATTTCTACAAGATGCCTTGAGGAAACACAGCACTGAGGTGAGTTATTTCTCGACGCACCAATGTTTTCGTCCAGAAGACGAAATCGAGCAATACTTGGCACCTTTCTTGACGGATGATCCGGTCTTAGGGCGCATCTTCCCAGGTTCCATCGAAGAGTTGTGGGATGCCGAAGCAGTGACAAACCTGAAGCAACAACTGTCACATGCGCGAGAAGCGCGACCAGAACAGGTGCATGTTCTCTATGGCTTTGGAGCTTCCGCAATCAGTAACGAAGGCATTCAGGTGTATATAGATGTACCTAAGGATGAAGGACAAAAGCGTGCGAGCCAGGAGTCGACCTGCAATGTTGGTGTTAAGTACCCTACGGCTATAGGAAATATGTATAAACATTTTTACTTTGTGGACTGGCCTATGCTCAATCGCTTGAAGCGTGCGTCTCTATCTCGACTGGATATTTTTGTTGATGCAACAAGCACAACTGATATTCGCTGGACAACGGGGAAGGATTTTCGACGCGCATTGCATGCGTTAGCTCGCCAGCCATTTCGTGTCAAACCTTGGTTTGCGCCGGGTCCCTGGGGTGGACAATGGATGAAAGAGCAGTTTGGCCTTGACCCGAAACAGCCGAATTATGCATGGTCGTTTGAACTCATCGCGCCAGAGAACGGTATCCTGCTTGGTAACGAAGAACTCTTTCTGGAATGCGCCTTTGATTATCTCCTCTGGCAAGAGACCGACGCCGTGCTAGGTATCTCAGTTGCCGCTCGCTATGGGAGTTATTTTCCAATTCGCTTTGACTATCTCGACACAATGGGCGGCACCAACCTTTCCTGTCAAGTTCATCCTCGTGTCGATTACATACGCAACGAATTTGGCGAACCATTCACACAGGATGAGACCTACTACATTGTCAAAAACAAGCCCGGCTCACAGGTGTTTCTTGGCCTGCGCGAAGACATACATCTCGACCAGTTTAGGGCAGATGCACAGGCTGCACGAGATTTTGGCGTTCCTTTTGAAATTACCGATCATGTAAATGCTTTTAGCAGTCATGTCCATGATCTCTTTCTCATTCCCAGCGGCACCGTTCATTGCAGCGGTGCCGATAACCTTGTGCTGGAAATTAGCGCAACGCCATACATCTATACTTTTAAAATCTACGACTACCTGCGACGCGACCTCTCAGGAAACCTGCGTCACGTCCACCTGGAGCATGCCTTTGCTAATATCGCGGCGGAGCGTAAAACGCGCTGGGTTGAAGAACATCTTATGCCAAAACCGACGTTGTTACGCGAGGGAGATAACTGGCAAGAATACGAAATTGGGAATATCGAGCAACTCTTTTTTGCTATTTCGCGCCTGGAATTTAGCGATACGATTGACGACGAGACGCACGGCAAATTTCACGCACTCAACATGGTGGAAGGAGACCGTTGCGAAATACTCACTGAAAACAATGCTCCCGTCGAATTACGCTTTGCCGAAAGCTGTATTCTGCCAGCGAGTATTGGTAGATATAGGCTCAAGAACAAAGGGACACAGCCCTGTAAAATCGTGAAAGCGTTTGTAAAATAAAGAGAACTGGACAGAGAACAAGCAGAGTGTAAAGGGCAGTCGCCCTTTACACTCTGCTTGTTCTCTGTCCAGTTCTCTACTTATGCCCTTGTGCCAGTGCAGCAAGGTGGTTTTTCAAGCCAATGCCGAACTGCGTTGGCGTTCCGTTATAGTCAGTGATGAGCGATGGGAACGAGCCGCAGTCGTAGGTATCCCAAGCCCAGCCGAGGTAACCAACACCATTTGCATCAGCCCAATTCATCACGCCATCAATAAATCCATGTTGACAGTCGTTCTCACCAATCTCACCAAGTACCAACGGCAACTTCTGAGCGACCGGAAGGTACTGCGTGTTAAAGCAGTCAATAGTCGCACAACCAGAAATGGTATAGACATGTGCCGAGATCATGAGGTTATGCAGAGGATCATTGGGCAGGTTCGCAAGGACACCACCGATGTAGTTGGCATAGCCCCACCCATCGAGCATAAGAACGTTCTTGGCACCAGTGCTTCGTACCGCTGTTACAAGGCTCTGCATGCCTGCTGCGGCGAAAGTAACGCTTGTACAGGGTGCGGTAGAAGCGGCGGTGCTACCAAACTCCCAGCAATTTCCACCGTTGCTTCCAGACTCATTCGCATGAGGCTCGTTAAACAGATTAAAAATCACCGATGAGTCGTACTTGAAGACGCTGGCAACGGATTTCCAGAAGTCAATTGAATGGTCAACATCAGGCATAGGTTGTTGCCCAATCGCAATAGTGCTACCCGCCGCCGTCCAGTGCAGGTCAAGGACGGGAATGATGCCACGCGAGTTCAACAGCAGAGCATATTTAACAATTGCCACCTGATAGTTGATACCACCATCTGCTGCTGATACGCCGTTAATGCCAAACCAGCAATCCTCGTTCAATGGAATACGAACTGTATTTACATGCCAGCTCGCAATTGCATCAATCGAGGTAGCATCACTTGGTCCGTCGAAGATACCAGCATTATTGACACATTTGTATTCAGTGCCAGAACGATTCACACCAAGCAAGCGCACGACTTGATCTCGTCCATTGACCAACTGATTTCCCTGGACATGAAGGCCGAAAATATTGGGAAAACGAGAGCTACTCGCACTTGTTGCCAGCACATTCTTACTTATTGCAGTAGAACTGCTTGCAGCCTTTACCTGTCCACCCCTATTCAAGAATGGGACAATGCCTAAAGCCAGGGCAGCAACCATCAAGAGAACAGAGTATCGTAAGAATTTCTTACGCATAAGAATTACTTCCTTTCGTTTTTAAGGTAGCAGGGAGACCCGCCACGGGGACCCCGCAAGATTGTTGGGGGGTCCCGGGGGGGGGGGCGGGGCGGCGAATTTTGTTGTGA
>CAXUGH010000001.1:0-23587 GCA_964250365.1 uncultured Ktedonobacteraceae bacterium | reverse complement strand
CCCTTGCGGTCTCCCTGCTACTACTAATTGATTGATACGAGATGGTCTCGCAATCCAACACCAAACTGCGTTGGCGTACCATCATAGTCGCTGATCAGCGATGGGAATGTGCTGCAATCAGCGACGGTCCAAGCCCAGCCGAGGTAGCCGACGCCATTTTGATCGGCCCAGTTCATCACCCCATCGATAAATGAATGTTGACAATCATACTCACCAATCTCACCGAGGATCAGTGGTAACTGTTGGGCAACAGGAGCGTACTGCTGATTGAAGCAATCAACAGTCATACAACCAGAGGTGGTATAGATATGTGCCGAGATCATCAGATTGTTGTCTGGATCGCTAGGCAAATTGCCGAGGACGCCGCCGATATAATTGGCAAAACCCCAGCCATCAAGCATAATGACATTGTTCGCACCCGCCTGTCGCACCTTGGTCACGAGCGTCTGCATCCCAGTGACCGCGAAACCGATGCTTGAGCAAGGCGCAGTATACGCTGCTGTACTGCCATTCTCCCAACAATCTCCACCATCATCTGGATGAGGTTCATTGTACAGGTTGAAGATCACTCCTGAATAACTCCCAAAGGTTGAGGCAACGGAATACCAGAAATCGTTTGCATGATCCGCGTCAGGCATCGCTTGCTGGCTAAATGCAGTGGTGGTGCCTGGGGCACTCCAATGCAGATCAAGGATAGCGATTAGCCCTTTAGAGTTGAGCAGATTCACATAATCAATGATCGCCTGCTGATACGGCGTTCCGGCATCAGGACTACTCTGTGCGCCATTGATCCACAGCCAACAATCCTCGTTTAATGGCACACGCACAGCATTGATATGCCAGCTCACCATAGCATCTATCGAGGCCCCATCGTTGGGACCATCGAAAATGCCAGCATTATTGACACATTTATACTCAGTACCAGAACGATTGACGCCTAATAAACGTACATTCTCGCCATTTCCATTCTGCAACTGATTTCCTGATACGTGTAACCCATAAATCGTTGAGAGAGCAGCTTGTGCATGCACACTACGCGGCGATAGACTCATACAACATACAAAGACAACCAACGCACCTGCAAGAAGGAAACGAGAGACAGGCCAATGCTTCATGAGAACACTCCTTGTTCTTTACAAATCTCGACTCCGAGAACGCACTTCCTCTCAAATGGTACAAGGACGACTACTCCAGAGACACCAAATAGCAGCAACAATCATTTCCTGAATAATCTCGTTAAAACACCGTTATTTTTCCGAAAATATCTTGTATATGACCTTCATTGTCACTACTTGTTACAAGAATAATCAGAAAAACGTTAATTGTCAAGCTTTTTTGTCTTTTTTCCTAAAAGATCGCTTTGAGACAAAATGGAGATAAACCAATAAATTTACGGTAAATATAATAAATTTTACGGAAATCATTACGAGAGAGCCATTTGACAGTATGCGTTTTTTCTGGTTATACTTATGTCCAAGTGATGTTTTCTGACATACGTAGCATGCTTAGTACAATCGGTTTTGAATTGGTTAGTGAGGAAATGTTTCAGTGAATAATCGTAAAGGCACAAATGAATATTCGCGTACTGTGATTGGTGATATCGCGGAGAAGTCGGGAGTTTCGAGTACAACCGTGTCGCGTGTCTTGCATGGGCATAAAGATGTTTCGTCTGCCACGCGTGATAAAGTCCTTCAATACATCAATGAACTAGGCTATATTCCGCAACGTAGCACCCACACCGCAACAAGCCGCCTGGGATTGACTATACCCATGTTTAATAGCTACTTCGGCCTCATTGTTGAAGGAGCCTTCGAGTCTTTGCAAGGTCGTGACGCACAATTTGTCACTATTACGACACAGAACATCCATGATACAGAAGTTGCCCAGGTCAAAGGTTTATTGGGGCAAGATATCAAAGGCATGATTTTTATTTTGCCGCAAGAGTCTCCGGCAGAATTGTTGCTTCTGCAAAAAAAGGGCGTGCCATTTGTTGTTGCCGATCCTTATGTCCCTTTGCCCGATGAGATTCCAACCATCATGGTTGAGAACATTTCGGCGAGCATGCTGGTGATGGAGCATTTGCTGTCGCGCCGTCATCGCCGCATTGCTGTCATCACCGGGCCACCTCATTGGCGCAACACCACTGACCGTATCACCGGCTATTACGCGGCCCTTGCCTCCGCCGGTATCCCAATTGACCCAGACTTAATCTGTGAAGGCCGCTGGACACCGCTGAGCGGCGAAGAGGTTGGCGAGCATCTCTTGTCCTTACCCAATCCCCCCACCGCTATCTTTGCCTTTAACGACGCGATGGCACTGGGAGCGATTCATGCCGTTCTCAAGAGCGGACGACGGGTGCCTGAAGATATCTCGGTAGTGGGCTTCGATGATGCCAGCCCCGACCTTCCCTACATCACTCCTGCCCTCACTACCGTTCGCAATCCGCTTATTGAGACAGGTCGTCTCGCCGTCGATGTCCTCTATCGCTTGTTGCAACAGCAACCGCTTGAAGCGACTCATATCAAACTCACGGCACGACTTATTGTGCGCGAATCAACGGGACCACGCAAAGAATCATAGTTATGTATCTTGCTTGATATGCCACTCGGCACATCAAGCAAGATACATAACTCACCCTTTATTGGCATAGCTTGCAACCAGTGCCTCTTGCATACGACGTTGAATCAATGCGTAGACGATATAGACTGGAATCAACGTCAGCAGCGTCCCCGCGGTCAATAGGCCATAGTCAACGATATTGAGCGTTTTCAGCATGGGTAAAGCCACTTGAACCGTTTGTGTATCTCCCCCCAGAATCACCAGGGCGAAGATATATTCATTCCAAAAGTTCAGGAAATTGAGAATCAGCACCGTCGCAATGCCAGGGACACACAATGGTACGACGAGCCGCAGCAAAATGATTAGCCGGTTGGCACCATCGACCACTGCAGCCTCCTCTATCTCAATCGGAATATTACGCATAAACTGCGCCATCAAGATGATTGTAAGAGGCAGGGCACCCACTGGATAAAAGAGAACTAAAAAAAGTGTGGAATGAAACAGCCCTAACTGAATCGAGAGTAGAAATGTAGGCAAGAGAACGGCGAAAGCCGGTATCAGAAATCCTAGCCCAAATGCACGCTCAATTACTATCGCACCTTTTAAGGGGATACGTGCGACTGCATAGGCTGCTGGAAGAGCAAGTACCAACGTGAGCAACTCCGCACCAATGGTGATATAGGCGGAATTTCCCATAGCAGGGATGAGATTAGCGTCATCCTGTGCCCTGAAAAAGTTGTCCAGCGAGAACGACGTTGGCAAGCTCAATGGCTGGATAAAAATCTGGTTATTCGTTTTGAAGGCTGAGATAATCAAGTAGTAGATTGGGAGCAGGATAATGAGAACATAGAGTACGACTAATGCCCGCACCACATATGTCCATAGCAGCGAACTTGTGCTACGTTTGCGAACGCGTCTTCCGGCGGAACGTTGCCGAACGGCTATACTTGCCATACGTATACTTCCTTTCGTAAAGCGGCTAGTAGGCGGGACGGAAAAGCTGGCGTATCAAGAGCATACCCAGCAGACCGACAACAAACAAAAACACGCCGATTGCCTGGCTATAGCCGATATGCGACGTGACAAATGCCTCGTTATACAGCATGAAACCGAGCGTCGTCGAGGCTGTGCCAGGGCCGCCATTCGTCAGCAACAAAACAGTTTGTGCCGATCCTAGCAAGAGTCCCAAGAACTGTAACATGGTCATCACGCCAACAAAATCCCGAATCATGGGATAGGCGATCAAGCGTATTTTCTCCCAATGTGTGGCACCATCAATATCAGCCGCCTCATAGAGTTCTGCTGAAACGCCTGAGAGCCGTGCAGAGAATACGACGGCAGAGAAGCCAATACCTCCCCACAGGTTAATAGCGATTACCGAACCGAGAGCCGTCGATATATCTGCATTCCAGAGGTGCGTAAGAGCATGCAAACCGACGACGTCCAGTAAGGCATTGATAATCCCGTTTGGCGCATAGATACCGATGAACAGCATCGTCGCCGCCGCCGCTGACATCAACGCGGGTGTGAAGCAGACAATGTTCAGGAACTGATAGCCTCTTGGTCGCAAACTCAGATAGTAACCGAGCAAAAACGAGAGAGGAATGAGAATTGGTAGCACAACGCCGATATGAATTGCAGTGTTGCGTGTAGCAATGTAAAACGTTGGATCGCTGAACATGTACGTGTAGTTGTGCAGACCTGCGAAAACTGGTGTCTCTAGTATGCTTCCCCAGTCTTGCGTACTGTAATAGAACATGCTGACAAATGGGCCAACCATAAAGACGAGATACCAGATAATCGCAGGGGCAGTAAAGAGAATCAACGCAATCAGGTTGCGCCGCCATCTTCTTCTGGAAGATGGCGACACATTGCGTGGCTCTTTACTCGATGTTTTGTGGGTAGCACTCACTTCAACGAGTGAAGCAACCGGCCCTTGCGTATCCACATCGAATGCAGAACTCATTTCTTGTAAGCTCCTTCTAATGCCTGACAAATCTGCGTACTATTCTGCCCCTTGGTGTAGGCCAGAGCGGTAGCACGAATGATGTTCGACTGAACGTTACCAGGCACGTATGGATCATTGGTAGCGACATACGAGACGCGTGAGTCTAATTGTGTTGCCGCTTGCTTCAGCAAAGGATTAACATTGGTGGCAAGTTGTACGTTGGTCACAGTAGGAATCATGCCTTGGGCAACCTGTTCTCCGATGACATTTGGTGAGAACATATACTGCACAAACTTGCGAACCACGTCCAAATGCTTCTGCCCATTAGGGCTAATCCAGATACCCATACTGGTATAGCCCTGGTAAGCAGTGGGTTTCGGGTATGCAGCGTCCGAAGGCACAGGCAGACCACCCAGGTATATGTGACTTGCAAGATCACTGGATGCACCTGCAAAGGCCCAAGACCCAGCTGACATCATTGAGGCTCCACTAGTGTAAAACTGTGAGTTCATCTGGTCCGCTGTCAAGCCTGCGACATCGTTGACGAAGACACCAGAGTCGCGGTATTGAGTGAAGAGTTTAATACCCTTCATCACGTTGGGATTGGAGCAGAAGGTGCCGTTTGTAAAGGTACTCGCAATATCACTGGTAGGCATATAGGACTCCATGATTTGCGTGAACAGCGTGTCGCCTGACCAGTCATTGCCACCAACGACGAATCCCCCCTTACCAGCGGCACGTAGCTTTTTGCCATCCGCGAACAACTCATCGGTTGTGGTTGGAGCTTGCGTGATACCAACACTGTTGAGCAATGACATGTTGTACCATATAGGCCATTTGAAGCCATTGTACGGGAACGCCGCCAATTTGCCGTTCTGCGTCCATTCTCTTACCGACTCTGGAATCAGCTGTGATGTGATGCCCCACTGTTGGGCGTAGTCCTTGACATCAACGGTCGCACCTTCTTTTGACCATGCAGTCGCCTTATCCGCAAGGTTGACCATCACCACATCTGGCTCTTTGCCAGCCAGAAGTGAGGTCTCATAGACTGTAGGGGCATTGGTGGGCGCAATAGTCTGATTGATGGTGAGATGATTCTGCTTCCCAAAATCACTCAAAATTTGTTGGAACAGTACTCCACTGGGTGTCGCTTTGCCTGTGATGTGCAGAATACTAAACGACGTTTCACTTTGAGAAGAGCCGCCGGTAGACGGTTGCCCACCACAACTACTTAGGATGGGGACGAGTGCGCAGAAGCAGACGAGCCATAGAGCAATCGTCTTTGATGAAAGTCTCATTACCATACTCCTGTCAATGAATTGAAATATTTCAATTGCCTGCATCTACCGAAAGCAACTGAAACATAACTACAGGTACGATACCGATATACGGGTGCGAGAGTTTGAGTAACAACCATTGTTCTCGAAGGCGTTTCGGAAATAATCCAGATATTTACCAGTTAAATAGGCTCTTTCTCCTGGATAATTTCATCCTCTGCTCTAAGAATAAGAATAAATTTCCCAATTGTCAAGCATTTAGCTATGCAATTTTTGCAAAAAGGCATATTTTCCTGAAAATCAAATCGCGGTAAATATTGGATATTTTTCTGAAAATAAGTCAGAAAACTATTGACATCACCGATTTTTTCCCGTTATACTTGGAATGAGAAGAGATGCAAAGGTAGGTTTACTGTGAATACTCAGAAAAATACCGGTAGGTTTTCCCGTACAGTCATTAAAGATATTGCGGAAAAATCAGGAGTTTCAGCGACCACTGTCTCGCGCGTTCTTCATGGACATAAGGATGTTTCCAATGAAACACGCAATAAAGTTCTGCTACGCATCAATGAATTAGGCTACGTGCCGCAACGCACTACACGTCCCAGCGGAACGCTTGTTGGTTTAAGTGTTCCTATGTTCAATAGCTACTTCGGCTTCATTATGGATGGTGCCTTCGAGTCTCTGCAAGGGAGAGATGCACAATTCGTCACCGCTCGTACACTGAATCTTCATGACAAAGAAGCCAATCAGGAACTGCAATTACTGAGTCAAAACACTCATGGCATGATTCTCATTCTCCCGCACCAGTCTCCAAAAGAGTTGTTAGCATTGAAGCATCAGGGTACTCCCTTTGTAGTGGTCGATCCCTTTGTACCTCTTCCAGATGAGATTCCGGTGATTATGGTTGAGAACATTTCAGCGAGTATGCTGGTAATGGAGCATTTGCTCTTGCTAGGTCATCGTCGCATTGCCGCCATCACTGGACCACCGCACTGGGGATCAACTCTTGACCGCACGGCTGGCTACTACGCCGCCCTCGCTTCCGCGAGCATCCCAATTGATCCTGAACTTATCTGCGAAGGCCGCTGGACGCCGCTGAGTGGCGAAGAGGTCGGCGAGCATCTCATGTCCTTACCCAACCCTCCCACGGCGATCTTTTCCTTTAACGATGGCATGGCGGTGGGAGCAATTCATGCCATTCTTAAAAGTGGGCGACGGGTACCCGAAGATGTTTCAGTTGTTGGCTTTGATAATGCCAGCCCTGATCTTCCCTATATGACACCTGCCCTGACCACTATTCATCATCCGCTCGTCGAGATTGGGCGGCTTGCGGTCGATGTCCTCTACCGTCTAATGCAACAGCAACCCCTGGAAACGACACACATCAAACTCACGGCGCGGCTTATCGTGCGAGATTCTACTGCAATGTGCAATAATATACAAAAAAATGCTTGGATAAGCCGTTCGGCATGATCCAGAAGTACGCTTAAAATAGTCATCAGTCATTAGTGACTAGAAACGAGAAAGTATTTCATGTCGCATCTGACGATCTCGCCTACTGCACGCACCTTTCGTAAAGGCAACTCTCCTTTCTTCTATCTTGCAGATACCGCGTGGAGTATCTTTACTAATGTACAGGAGGATGAGTGGCGAGAGTACCTGCGCTATCGTAGTGAACAAGGTTTCAACGTCTTTCAAGCTACGCTTTTGCCCATTCTACATGATAATAGTACCTCACAGAACAATCTCTTTCCTTTTGAACGCTATCCCGACGGCGGTATAGATTTTTACTCGCTCAATCAAGCCTATTTTCAACGAGTAGCCGCTATGCTAGAGGAGGCCGCACATTATGGGTTGACCTGTGGCCTTGTTTTGCTCTGGTGCAACTATGTGCCCGACACCTGGATTTCGCAGCAGTCGCCCGAATATGTCATACCGCTGGACGCGACGCAAACTTACGTGGAATATGTCGTAACCTTGCTCAATCGCTACTCTCCTATCTACATAATCAGTGGCGATACCGATTTCCGCAGTCCAGCAACTATACAGACATATCTTGAAGCACTGAAAATCGTCAAACGCATAGCTCCTGAGTCTCTCGCATGTCTGCATCTGAGTCCCTACACCGATTTGCCAGAGGAAATTACGCAGTCGCAAGACCTCGATTTCTATATGTACCAATCAGGGCATCGGCAGCAAGAGCAATCGCTTTGCTATACGCTGGCGGAACGCTTCTACGATAAAGAGCCACAACGCCCTGTAATCAATGGCGAACCTTGTTATGAGGGGCATGGACATGGCTTTGAATATGCACGTTATTCGGCGGTCTCTGTGCGTAAAGCCTTCTGGCAGAGTGTACTTTCAGGTGCGTGCGCTGGATTTACATATGGAGCGCACGGGGTCTGGTCCTGGCACCAACACGGAGCCGTCTTCAACAATGAAGAGTGGTCGAAGACGCCCTTTGACTGGCGTACCGCCCTACGCTTCCCTGGTGCCTGGGATATCACCTTCAGCAAGTGGCTTCTTGAGCGATATGCCGCCTGGGAACTGGTGCCACACAATGAACGGCTGAATACAAACACCGAAGAGATTCGCATGGCAATGACGCCCGATCAGCACACAATCTTCATGTACCTACCTTACAATGTCAAGGTGCAGGTAAAGCAAAACCTGAGTGCATATAGCTTCGAGGGTGTTGACCTCAATACGCGAAATATTCTTCGTCTCAACATCACCAGTTCCGATGAACAATCCACCATCGATATGTCGGAAGTGAACAGTGACATTTTAATTATTGGAACACGTCGTCCGTAAAAGAAGGGGAGAAACACATTCATGAGTGCGCTTATCAAACCAGGGTTGTTTGGTATAAATGTCGCGGCAGATGCGCGCCGCTCTGTCTACGATTTTCAGAACGAGGAGCTACTGACGCAGGAAGTACCCGTCGATGCGGTCTTCATTGGCGATTCGATTACAGAGATGTGGGCACTGGACGCCTATTTTCGAGGGACGCGTGGAGTGCTTGCAAATAGAGGAATCGGAGGAGACATCACACCATATATCCTCCGTCGTTTCGCCGCCGACGTGCTTCAGCTTCACCCACGCCTAGTCGTGATACTAGCAGGCATCAATAATTTTTGGGACATGGACAACTGGCTGTATCCTTCTTTCATCCGCACACCCCAGGCAATCGAAGATGAAATAGTAAGCAATCTTACTGAAATGGTTGTAGCGGCACATGAGCAACAAATTGAGAGTGCGGTTTGTAGTGTTCTACCAACTAACATTCCGTTCAATAGCAATTCGGCTATGCGAAACACAACACTCAAGAATGTCAATGCTAGAGTGCAGCGTATGGCAGCAGAACATGGAGTCATCTTCGTCGATTACCATCAAAAATTTGTGGCGGAGGACGGCTTAACACTACGCGACGGCTTCGCGGAGGATGGTCTTCACCCACATGCAAATGGTTACAAGCTTATGGCGGATATACTACTTGCAACTCTTGCAAGCAAACAACTAAACATTCTTGCCAGCAGATGAAATGGACATACACATGCACAATCTCAAAATCGCGCTTATAGGCGTGGGCAGTTTTGTCTTTGGACCCAGTATGCTTAGTCAGGTCATCCTGGAACATCGACTTGAGCATATCGAACTGGCTCTGGTGGACATAGACGCCGAAATCGTCGAATTGATGGCGGATGTCGCGCGACACATGGCGCAACAGGTAGGCATAGACCTGACTATTTCGGCACATACACAACGCGCAGACGCTTTACAGGAAGCCAATTTTGTCATTAGTTCAATCGTGCGCGAGGGCTTCAAACGCTTTTACATGGACTATCAAATCATTCAGCGTTATCTTCCTGGTCATGCAGCAACGGAATTTGGAGGTGTCGCTGGTATTAGCAACAGCTTACGTCAGATTGCCTTGATATCCGAACTCGTCGCTGATATGCGCCGATATTGCCCCGACGCTATGCTATTGAACGTCTCAAATCCCTTGCCACGCGTCTGTCAAGCGGCACAAACGCTAGGGATTTCTACACTTGGTTTCTGCTCAGTCTCTCTACAGGCGTACAGTATGGCATGGCAACTGTTGCATGGAGAGCCACTATCATATCCTTTTACAGCAGCTCGCGAACGCTGGTCGATCACCACCGCTGGCCTCAATCACTTCGTATGGCTCATTGACTTCCATGATCGTACAAGCGGCGAAGACCTCTTACCCACGCTACGTCAAGCTTTGGTGGAAGGGAAAAGTACAGGCAATCCCGTCAGTGAGTCGTTAGCGCGAGCAACAGGTTATCCATTGCTGCCATACGACGATCATACACGAGACTTTCTGCGCCCCAACAAGACAACAGCTACTCAGGAAGAGGCACCCTTTCACGGTTCGTCTCTACAGCGGGAACAACGTATTGAACTGCTACAACGCGTCGCATCGGGCACCGAGAACGTCGAGGTGCTTTTGAGCAATCCGTCGTGGGAACGCCCCATCGACGTAGTTGTAGCACTTCGAGGTGGACAGGCAGTCACGTTACATTCGTTAGATATGGCAAATACAGGGCAGATAAGCAATCTACCACACGGTATTTTTGTCGAAACACCCTGCACGATTGCACAGAGCGGCCTCAATCCATTGCAAGTCACTCTTCCTGAGTCAGTCTTGCCACTTACCCAACGAACCGCTAAGGTGAGCGATACTATCGTACAAGCTGCCTTAGAGCGGAGAAGAGACCTTGTTCATCTCGCGGTTGAACTCGATCCGACTATAGAGGATAAAGCAGCTGGTTTGCAGGCAATTGATGCCTGTTTGGAGGCGCATGCAGATGTGCTTCCACAATACCATTAATTCGTAGGATCCGATGTATCGCGTCCGTCGTGCGATTTATCGCCTATGATTAGGTCAACCTATATCCGATAAATCGGCTGCGGACGCGATACATCGGAGCCCTACGAAAGAGCATTATTAAAAAGGAGTTCTACATGCATTCTGGTTATACCGTAAGCGCACAATCTCAGGGTAAGCCCCTTCTTCACTACTGGGAGACCAGCGTGGGGGCAGGACGAGCAAATGAAGGGTTGCGTGCCAGTTGGCAGGAACAGTTACAACAAGTGGTCAACGAGTGTGGATTCCGCTATGTTCGTTTTCATGGCATCTTCCACGATGATATGTTCGTCTGCCAGAGAGTTCAGGGCGAGTATCAGTATAACTGGCAGTATGTTGACGAATTGTTTGATCGTCTTCTCGCTAGCAACATTCGACCCTTTGTGGAACTAGGTTTCTGTCCGCACGATATGGCCTCTGGCGAAGAGACTATCTTCTGGTGGAAAGGCAACATCACACCGCCCAGAGATTATAAACAGTGGGGCAATCTGGTGACAGAGGCAGTTCAGCACTGGATTGATCGCTATGGACTGAATGAAGTGAGGCAGTGGTATTTCGAGGTCTGGAATGAACCTAACCTCTCCGCCTTCTGGTCGGGCACGCAAAGCCAGTATTTTGCTCTCTATAAAGAGAGTGTGCGAGCAATCAAGGCTATTGATTCTCAATTACGGGTTGGTGGTCCTGCGTCGAGTAACTACCTGCCCGACAAACGTTCGATTCCTGGTAATATTGATGATGCTAGAGGAATTAGCGAGCAAGTACTGCGTAACGATGACATTAAATGGAAGGCGGTCTGGGTCGAGCAGTTCCTCTCATTCTGCCAGCAGGAAGAGCTACCCGTGGATTTTGTCTCGACGCACCCCTATCCTACTGACCTTGCACTCGACTTAACTGGCGAAAGCAAAGCCTTCAGCCGCAATATCAGTGCTACGGTACGAGATTTGACGTATGTCAGAGAGCTAGTCAACGAAAGCGCATATCCAGACGCCGAGATTCATCTTACGGAATGGAGTAGTACTCCCTCGCCTCGTGACTTTGCTCACGATTATCTTCCGGCGGCAACCTTCGTTGTCAAAGCGAACATCGAGGCATCGGGGCTAGTCGATACGCTCTCGTACTGGACATTTACCGACGTTTTCGAGGAAAATGGTGCAGGCAACGCAGCCTTTCACGGTGGCTTCGGCCTAGTCAATTTTCAAGGCATCGTTAAACCGACCTTCCACGCCTATCGCCTTCTCCACACCTTGGGTAATGAGGAAATTTACCGTGCGAATGGCTGCATCGTCACCCGTGATTCACAAACCGCCGATATCAGTATGCTGCTATATCACTATCCAGATGAAGTTACGACAGTAGTGCTAAGAGCCGAGACGCTCGAAGAGGCGCAAGCAATCCTACGACAAGGTACAGTACAGGATGTCTTCCTGGAAGTTCGCGATCTCGTCCCTCACACAGAATTTCTCATAGAGACCCTTGACGAGCACCATGGTTTCGCCACTCCTAAGTGGGAAGCAATGGGATGCCCATCCAGTCCCACCCGTGAACAAACGCGTACCTTGCAAGCGAGTGCATGGAATACAGACAAAAAGTTCGTCACGACGGATGCTTCCGGTACCTTATCCATCAACCTCAGTCTGAAACCCTGGAGTCTGGTCTCTATTCGTACACGATAGAACGAGATAAGAGAAAGCCTACACAAATAGATGCTACAATACTGGTGTGATTTACTATCACACCAGTATTGTAGCATCTGGCTGAACAACACCTTGATGAAGGGAATGAGTGCGTGGAACACAAAACGAACGTTGGCATTATTGGCTGTGGACAGATTAGCTCGATCTATATGGAGTCGCCAAAACTCTTCGATGTCCTGAATATCGTTGCGTGCGCCGATATCGACATGAACCGTGCAAGGGCACAAGCACAACGCTACAACATACCCCACATGTACACCGTCGAAGAACTGCTTGCCGACCCCGATATAGAAATCGTGGTGAACCTGACGATTCCTGCGGCTCATGCAAAGGTGAGCATGGATATCATTCATGCTGGCAAAGCGGTGTACGGTGAGAAGCCGCTAGCGATTGATAAAGTACAGGGTAATGCTTTATTAGAAGCAGCCTATGCAAGACAGTTGCGTATCGGCAGTGCCCCCGATACCTTTCTTGGCGGAGGCATTCAAACCTGCATCAAACTAATCAATGAGGGAAGAATCGGCACTCCAGTAGCCGCAACCGCCTTTATGCTCTATCACGGACCAGAGATGTTTCACCACAACCCTGACTTCTACTATCAGCCGGGTGGGGGACCAATGTTCGACATGGGACCATATTATTTAACTGCGCTCATCAATTTGATTGGTCCCATCCATCGCGTCTCCGCTGTTGCTCATACGGCCTTTTCAGAGCGTACTGTACAGGTTGGACCACTCAAAGACCAGATCATTACCGTGAACACGCCAACGCATATCGCGGGTATTATGGATTTTGCTAGCGGTGCTGTAGGAACGCTCATCACCAGCTTCGACGTATGGTCGCATTCCCTGCCGCGCATAGAGATATACGGTACGGAAGGCTCGTTAAGTGTGCCCGATCCCAATACATTCGGGGGTCCCGTTCTCGTCAGCATGGCTGGAAGTAGAGAATGGCAAGAGGTACCATTGACGTATGGCTATACAGGAAATTCGCGTGGTATAGGGCTAGCAGACATGGCGTATGCGATGCGGTCAGGTCGCATGCATCGCGCGAACGGCGAGATGGCGTATCATGTACTAGATGTCATGCAATCCTTCTTAGAATCCTCAGAACAGGGCAGGCATATTGAGTTGACAAGTACCTGTGAACGTCCTGCACCCCTGAGAACAGGTGACTTGCCCTGGGAAGAGCAAGAGAGCATGAAAGCAAGCAGAGAGGAGTAACCACAAATGAACCGCAATGTAGCGAACAGAAGACTACGAGCAGGAATCGTAGGCGGTGGGCAAGGCTCGTTCATTGGAGGCGTTCATCGCATCGCCGCCGAACTTGATGGTCAAGCCGAGGTTATCGTGGGAGCGATGTCTACCGACCCACAACGTGCTGAGGCATCAGCGCAGGCATGGTATCTTCAACGTTCATACAACAGCTTCCAGGAGATGGCTCAGACTGAGGCGAAGCGCGAAGATGGCATTGATTTCGTCATCATAGCCACGCCCAACTACATGCATTTTCCAGTTGCGAAAGCGTTTCTTGAACAGGGCATCCACGTCGTCTCCGATAAACCTATGTCGTTCACGCTTGAGGAGGCGCAAAAGGAGGTCGCGCTTGTCGAACGGAGCAACCTCGTATTCGCGCTCACGCACAACTATACAGGCTACCCCACCATCCGCCATGCACGAGACCTTGTGCGGAGTGGCGTTCTTGGTGATATAAGAAAGGTTCTGATCGAATACGTTCAGGACTGGTTAATGGAGCCGGTAGAGAAGTCGGGCAACAAGCAAGCATCATGGCGCACCGACCCTACGAAGTCGGGCATCTCTGGCTGCATTGGCGATATTGGGACACATGGAGAAAACTTGTTGGAGTTCATTACAGGTCTCAGAATAGCCTCGTTATGCGCCGACCTGACTACGTTTGTCGAGGGAAGGGCACTCGAAGACGACGCGAATATGCTGCTAAGGCTCGAAAACGGCGGCAAGGGTATACTCACCTGTTCGCAAATTGCGGCGGGCGAAGAGAACAACCTCACAATACGCATCTATGGAAGTAAAGCAGGTCTGGAATGGCACCAGATGGAACCCAACACACTTCTCTTCAAGCAACCAGGGCAACCGACACAAATTCTGCGTACAGGACAGCCCTATATGAGCGATGAAGCGAAAGCCGCGACACGCCTACCAGCAGGGCATCCCGAAGGCTTTCTTGAAGCCTTCGCCAACCTCTACAAAATGATTATTGCCGACATTCGTAGAGTCGAGGAGGGAAACAAAGCGATGGGCGGCTACCCCACTGTTTACGATGGTTTGCGCGGTATGCAGTTTGTTACTAAAGCAGTCGAGAGCCATAAAAATGGCAACATATGGGTGAATATGTAGTATGCACAGAGATACAAGCGGTCTCGTCGAGACCGCTTGTATCTCTGTGCATACTACTCTCCATGCTCCTTGCGCTGCTGCTCTCTCTTCACTACCGTCGTTCCTATCGCTCGTCCTACAAGCAACGGTGTTTCCAGCACATCGGCGGCGGAGTCGCTGATATCACGTCGCGGCGTAATCACCTTGTACGCTTCAAACTCCAGGCGGCGTGAGGTGCGACCTACATTTGTGATGCGTCCCGTCACCTCGACGAAATCACCTGCATAGAGTGGTGCTAGAAGCTCGACACTTTCGTAGCCAGCCAGTAAGCCTTCATCGCCATCATGCAGAATGGCAAGCTCCGTCGCCACATCGCCAAAAAGCGAAAGC
Source organism: uncultured Ktedonobacteraceae bacterium (assembly GCA_964250365.1). Classification (GTDB taxonomy): domain Bacteria; phylum Chloroflexota; class Ktedonobacteria; order Ktedonobacterales; family Ktedonobacteraceae; genus JBBQVS01. Next base: position 8,468 of record CAXUGH010000001.1, on the reverse strand, counting down.
ATGGTAGCACCATTAACAAGGTTGCCACCATAATGAGCAGAACTTGCACTCAAACGCACACGCAAAATGGATGTATATTCCTGTGTATCAGACATATCTTTTCCTTCTGTTTTTATACAGTACGCCTAATCTACCGCGCGAACCCCGCGCAGGAAGAGGGCGGAGCAATAGAGTACGAGACAGATAGCTCCTCCGACAATAAATATCAAAGCTGGACCAATACGGTCGGTTAAGACACCAATTACGGCAAAACCTATTGGCATGAGCGCAAACGAACCAAGCAGGTCAATGCTTCCAACACGACCTAGTTTATCATTGGGTACTAACTGATGAAGTAACGTTACCCAGATCATTTGCAGAACACCAACGCCGAAGCCAATACCAAAACTGGCAACAATAATGACTATAGGCGCAATGGAGTACGAAAACGGCAGACCAAAGGTAATAACTGCAACGCAAGCGAGGATACCTCCTGAAAACGCAAGAATACCACGCTTGCGGAGATGTACCTGACCAGTAAACAATGTGGCAGCAATAAAGCCGATAGCCTCAGAGGTTGCGGTAGCTCCAACAAGCCAGACACCTATGCCCAAAACATCATGTACGAGTCTAGGAAGTGCAATCGTTAAGGCACTACCAATTATAGCATTGCCAAAGGCAGGAATGATAATCGTTGCCTTGAGCCATGTTGAGGTGGCGACGTAACGAATGCCCTCGCGTACCTCGGCAATCATGCCACGTATCCCTTTATGAGTAGGCTGCACTTCGCTGTCTTCTAAGATTCCCTCTTCCTGGGCGGCAAGTATCTTCTGTGTTGATGCATTGTATTGTGGCATGCGGATGGCGAAAAGTGATAGGGCAGAAACGACAAAGGTGAAGCCGTCAAAAGCAAACGCGCTTGCAGGACCTAGAAGCGCGACAAGCCCCGCACCGAGAAGCGGTCCAACGAGCGTTCCGACCTGCCCTGTAAGTTCTGTGAGTGAATTTGCCGATGGTAAATCTTCGAGCGTCACCAGTTGTGGTGGAATGGCGCGAAAAGCTGGATTGAAGAAAGCCCCAACGATACCAAAAATAAGTGCCAGGACAATCAGGTGCCATGTTTGAAGCAGATGTAGCCAGCTTAGCAGAGCTATCAATAACACCACAACGCCACGCCCTGCGTCAGACCAGAACAAAAGCAAACGACGTGGAAAACGGTCTGCTGCTACGCCGCCAATCAGCAGAAAAATTAAAGCTGGTGTAATTTGGGCAACAAGAATAATGCCCATGAGTGTCGCTGAATGAGTCAGGACAACAACCTGCCATGCTAATGCCGTTGAGAACGCACCATTACCGAGCGCAGAGATGGATTGCCCAACCCACATAAGCGCGAAAGCTGGCGAACGCAAGGCTCGCGTAAAGCGCGCGTTGGACGTTGCCGATGTCGTACTCATTCCATAAATTCCTTATCATGTCACGGATTTAGTTTTCATTGTAACGTGTTACAATGGAGCAACACCGCCATTAGGAGAAGTGCTCTATGAAAAACTATACCACAGCCCCAGCATTAACCGAAGCATACATTGCAAGCGTGTGGGAGACGTTGCCAGCACATGTACGACCTACAACGCTCTTACCATGTCCATGTCCACCACTTACGACACAATTTGGCTGCGAGGTCACAATTGCCAGCGAGACCTTTCAGTGGACGGGCAGCTTTAAGTTTCGCGCGGCCTACAATCTGCTTTCGTCGGTGCCACAGCAGCGTGTGGTAGCAGCCTCCTCGGGTAACTTTGGGCAAGCAGTCGCCTATGCAAGTCAACTCCTCGGCAAGCAGTGTACGATTGTCATGCCAGCGACCTCGGCACAGGTCAAGATCGACGCGGTGCGCTCGTATGGGGGTCAGGTTGATCTTATTGACGTGCGACAAATCAGCCGTGCAGAACGAGTCGCGCAGCTTTTACAGGAGCAGCCAGACGCGTTTCAGGCACCGGCATACGATGATTACCGCGTTGTGGTTGGCAATTCGACGCTGGGCAAGGATATTTTCGCTAGAGCAGAATTTGACACGATTATCGTCCCTATTGGCGGCGGTGGTCTCTCGTCAGGAGTGGTAATTGCACGCGACTACCTGCACAAAAATACTGAGATTATCGGCGCGGAACCTCTGCTTGGTAACGACGCCGCACGCTCTTTCCATAGCGGACACCTTGTTCGCAACGAGCAAGAGCCAGCGACAATTGCCGACGGAGCGCGAACTATTAGCCTCGGTCATCTCAACTGGGAGATACTCCAACATGGTTTGACCGATATCATTGAGGTCTCCGACGAACTCTTGCTCAGGGCAACACGACATTGCTTTCGCTATATTAACTTGAAAGTCGAACCAACGGGTGCGCTCGCTATTGGTGCCGTTTTCGCTAATCCGGCACGTTTCGCTGGCAAGCGGATATGTTGCATTGTGAGTGGTGGTAACGTCGATCCGAGCGTCTATGCTGATATCATCACGGGCTAGCTACTTCTGTGCTGGATACACAGCGAGATGAGTAAAGGTCGCCTCTGCACCTCGTGGCGAATTTTGCAGGTTTGAGACGAACAGGGCAATCGCGCCACTGGTATACGTTGCATCCTTTACCGTACTTAGCGTCTGATTATTGACGATGAATTGCATGCTTGAGCCTTGTGTACTAATCGTGATGTGATTTACGCCCCCTTGCTTCAAAATTGCTGAGCTATTTGTGTAGTCAACAAGGCGCGGTGTTGTCGTATTGCCATTTGCATCGGTTGAGCCTTTGAAGATGGCAAACGAGCCATCACCGTATAGCTCGAAGCGATAGAACGAGGTGATTGTCATGTTTTGGCTTAACGCGCCGCGAATATAGACGCCATAGCCATTGTCCTGCGACCCTTTCGAGAGCGAAACATCGACGGAAAGCTGAAAATCGCTATAGGTTTTGTTTCCTGGCAATAATTCCCACAGCAGCTTATTGCTATCGTTTTCTAGCTTCAGCGAACCATTTCCCAGCGATACAGCAAATTCACCTGGATAACTTTGAATGTTCCAGCCATTATTGTTATTGGTAAAATCATCGTGAAAAAGTGGACTCCCTTGCGGTACGGGATTAGTGGGAGCAGCTTGTAACGAGGTGCCGTCCGTTGATGTTCCTTTTTGCGCGAAAAACAATGTATAAGCAAGAAAGCTAGCACCAACTAGCGCGACGAGGAGCGCACAGATACCGACAATTCGCCCCATCTGTGAGCGTCGTTGGGTCTTGTCCTCTTGATGAAGCGGGGGACGCGACAAGTTCCCCGTTTGTGGACCAGAACTCGTAGCCTGAACATTTCGCAATGGTGATTGTGCAAGTCCTGAATGCGACCAGGGTTGAGAGGGTGTGCCAAATGATGTTGGCGGAGTAGTTGGACCTGTATTAGAAACTTGTGATGATGGCTGTACATATCTGTTACCCTGCTCAGCCGATGTCACATAGTTTTTGAATCCGTCTCCTGATTGCGATTGCTGTTGCACTTGTTGTGGTGGAGAGCTTTGTTGCATCTGCGCGTTGGGAGCATTCCAGATTGGCGGTGGCGTCTGTTGCTGTTGACTCTTATTCGCTGGCGGTGCGCCGTTGTAAAAGCCACAATTGGCGCAACGCGCATCGTGAAGCGAGAGCGACGCTCCACAGCGTTGACAGCGTGGAACACCGTTCTGAGACGAATACTGAGCAGACATACAGGAACCTCCAAAGCGACAATGTATTCATGAGAATATCGCATAGAATGCGTTTTTTGTCTATCTTTATTTGTAACGATAGCATTTTCTGGTAGCATAGACGCCTAGAGATCGCATTCTATGTATACTCTAATTGCCGTATGTTACTACCAATGGAGCAGGATCGAGCGCAAGCACTTCTTGAGGTGTCATCAGACGCGTTTTCGACTCAATATGGTAAAACAGCTTGAAGCCTCCATATTGGAAGTTCTGATATTTCTGCATATCGCCTTTGACCCACTCCGTGTATTGCTGTATCTTGTCGGCGCGATCACCAACATAGCCGCCGACGCTATCAACGTGTATCACCACATCGACGCGTGTATCCATCATCAAATTGTGTTTATCCGCAATCTCAGCCTGTCCAGCGTCATAAGGATTCGCGGTTCCATCGCCGCTTGGACGATACTGATGAATAATCAATATCTTTCTCGGAACGTGATACTTCATAGGTATTTCTGCCACTGCTTCAATGATCGGATTCAGGTCTGATGCGCGTACATTGCTCAAATTGATGCCTGGAATACCATCGTGCCGAGGGAACATCCATTCGGGGTCTATCGCCATGTGTACAAAGGTATATTTTTCCAGGTAGGGCAGGAAGAAATTCACCTCATCCATCACCGGTGCGCGTCCTATGTTCAGGTCTAAAAATAAGAGGAGTTTATGACTCTGGCAGAAATCAATATAGGACTGGATGGTATCAGCATCAACATGATGGCTATAGTACCCATTCGGACCAGGGAAATTGTCCGGTACACTCACCACGAGGTCGATACCAGATTGCACTGGATGGGCAGGATCGAGCGTTTGATAGGCTGAACTCTGCTGTGTCAATTGATTATACATGTCCTCACTCAACGCGTAGGCTGGACCAGTTGGTTCAGCCCCTGGAACAGCATAGAAGGCGACGACGCGATGCGTAGGGAGAATTGCTCCAACATTTGGGTCAAATGGCGTTGGAGTCGGAGTCGGCGGAATCGTTGGCGTCGGAGTTGGTCGAGGAGTGGACGCGGCTGAAACCAAACCATCGCCTAAGAGCCTGTTTCGCACCATAAACACGCTGGTAACTATAATGACGGCAGATAAAATAAGTAACAACGCAGTGATAGTCCACGTCGTTCTACGTTTTGCCATGTTGTTCTACCCCTATCTCTTGCTTGAATCTGTTTCCCACAACGTGTATATAATGAACTCACCTTCTGTTTGCAATCGTAGAAAGGAAATACTATGGACCAAGCTCTCAAAAAACAGGCACTACGCCTTTTTACTTATGGATTGTACGCCGTTATGTGCGCCGATGAGCAAAATGTGAATGCATTTACTGCTAACTGGCTCACACAAATATCATTTGATCCCCCATTGATTGCGGTCTCTATAGAGAATAACGCACGATCACTCTCAATCATCCTAAATAGTAAGAAGTTTACCATAAATGTCCTACAAACGGGACAACGAGAACTTGCCGGTACACTGGGCAAATCTGCTACTCGCGTCCCCAACAAACTCGAAGGCATTCCCTATACCATAACGAATTCGGGCTATCCAATTCTACAGTCCGCTCTCGGTTGGGTTGCCTGTGACGTGCAACAAACGGTGCCAGCAGGCGACTCGACTCTGGTTGTAGCCGAGGTAGTAGACGCTGGTATACTCGCCGAAGGTACTCCTCTTACAATGAACGAGGCCGGTTTCCGTCACGCTGGTTAATCGCAAGTGTATACACATGCAGCAGTAGAGCTGCTGTCATGTGTATACACTTGCGATTAGACACACCAAAGGACTATACTCAGAAAAGAAATCCTTTAGCCGATATTACCAGGAGTAACCCGTATGAGTGCGGACCCAGAAGTTTTGCGAGCCGATTGTGTATTCTGTCAACGTAATGCTATCGCCACCAATATACTCAAAGAGACTCCCAATTTTCGTCTAGTTGCAGATCACGCTCCACTGGTCGAAGGTCACATTCTTATCATACCCAAACTGCATTACGCCTGCTATGGTGCCTTGCCCGCTGAACTCGACGCGGAATTTCTCTCGCTAAAGCAAGAGGCGCAACGGTTTCTGCAACATTACTACCTTCCGCCAATCTTCTGGGAACATGGAATATTTCATCAATCGGTATTTCATGCTCATGTGCATTGTTTTCCCTTCGGCGCGTTAGAGCAAAGGCAACATGACCTGTGTCAACAGCTCGCCGTAGAAACGGTGCAGACACTGGATGACGTTCGCGCGTGGTATGCAGCAAAAGGACAATACTTTTATCTGGAACCGGACAAAGCCTTTCTCTATGCACCAAAAACGGACGATTACATTCGTATCATTCAAGGAATCTTCTGGCCCAAGGTATCGACGCTCAACCATCAGAAAATGTGGCACTCATCGCAGCAGCGACAAAAAGAAGGCGTGACGCGCATCGCGGCGACCCTTGCCAAATGGCGTATGTTTGAAGAAGGAGTAAGCTATGCCAACGAAGCCAGCGCATGACGATTTTCTCCTTGCGGGTGATGTAACCCTGCATTGGGTACAATGGGGCGAGCAAGGGCCGCCAATTATCTGCGTTCATGGCATTACGTCAAACGCTTTTTTCTTTCAAGCCCTTGCCGATAATCTGGCGCGTACTCATCGTGTATTCGCCTACGATCTACGTGGGCGCGGCGACAGCGATAAGCCGAAAGAAGGTTATAGTACGCCTATTCACGCGGCAGACCTCGCGGCACTTCTTGACGCACTTGGCCTAGAACGCCCTATTATCATCGGTCACTCACTTGGAGCGATGATCGCGCTACACTTCGCCGCACACTATCCTGATAAATTGAGCAAGCTTGTATTGCTCGATGCTGGCACGCCGCTACCGTGGAAAACGCCAGCCGAGCAGCCAGCATGGTTGACTGCCGCTATTGATCGCTTAGGGACAAAAGTTCCCTCATTTGACATCTATATTAACCGCTTGAAAGCCGCTCCATTTATGGGTCCATACTGGAATGAGTACTTCGATATCTACTACGACCACGATGTCGTGCATGAAAGCGGCGGCTCGGTCATCTCTAAGTGCTATAAACTCGGCATTCTTGAGGAGGCTACTCATTTCAGCGAGTTTCAGCCAGAACAACTATGGCCTCGCGTTACTGTGCCGATGCTTCTCTTGCGAGCGGGGCAAGGATTGCTCTCCGACAACGACCAGTTGGTGACGGAGGCCGCTGCAGAAGAGGCACTGCGAAGCATTCCCAATTGTCGCTATGCCAATTTTCCAAAGTTGAATCACTACACGATTGTCTTTCTTGCTGAACAAGGACCGTTGCAGCAGATACACTCATTTCTAGCAGAGAAATAACAAAAACTTGCATAGGTTGCAAGAAAGGAGCGCGTCTCAATGAAACGATCACCCCTATTAGATCGCTACGCACCGTTTGTCGGTGAGGATATGCTGAACCGTATCTATCATATCGCCGAGTCCCTCGCGGGTTTGCATGTTCTGCACATCAATACAACGCGTCAAGGAGGAGGTGTGGCGGAGCTGCTAAACGCGCTTCTTCCACTTATGAAGGAACTTGACATTCCCCATACATGGGATGTAGTCACGCTCGATGATGCCGAAAATCGGTTTGTAGCACAACTTGGAGAGCGTCTGCAAGGTATTGGAAAGGGTGATATTTCCGCGCAAGAGCAACGCGTCTTCCTCGACTCTCTACGTAATACTGCATTACAATATTATGTGCAGGAGAAGCACGCCGATGTCTACTTCATTCACGATTTTCAATTAGCACCCCTGGCAAGCTTTTTTCCCTGGATGAGACCTGCGCTCTGGATGTGCCACGTCGATACGGCTCACCCCAATGTAAGTGCAAAGACCTATATCGAGCAGTCGCTCGCTCCCTATGCCGTCTATGTCTTCAATACACCGCTCTCAATCTTTCCTGAACTGCCGCGCAACAAAACTCACGTTATTACGCCGACGATTGACCCTTTCAGCGAGAAGAACCGCGACATCTCCCAAGAGGATGGGCTAAAGCTATTAAGCGACTGTGGCATAGATACAGCACGTCCTTTAATTACACAAGTGTCGCGCTTCAGCACATGGAAAAATCCCTGGCAGGTGATTGACGTGTATCGCCTCGTGAAACAGCAACTTCCCGCCGTTCAGGTTGCGCTTGTGGGAGCGATAGAGGCATCCGACGATATCAGTGCTCTAGGAATACTCAAGCAGTTGCAGGAGTACGCGGGAAACGACAAAGACATTCATCTCTTCTCTGACCCTGCACAGATACACCACACACAGGTAAACGCATTCCAACGCTATTCAAGCGTTATTCTGCAACGCTCACCGCGTGAAGGCTTTGGCTTGACAACTACGGAGGCAATGTGGAAATACCAGCCCGTCGTAGGAACGTCCGCGACAGGCTTGCGTACTCAGATTCTCGATGGACAAAACGGATATGTCGTTGACGATACAGCAACCTGTGCCCAGGACACGCTCAAGCTCCTTCAGGATCGAGACCTATGGCAAAAGCTAGGCAAGGCTGCACATCAGCGTGTCCAGGAGAATTATCTGTTGCCGATGATGACATTAGAATATCTGACAGCACTGACAAAGGCGCGTGACAAAAATGCATAGCGTTGAGCCGGTGAGAGGTATGCTTCTCACCCGCTCAACACTATGTATATGACAATGGTAGCAGGAAGGCTTGAGCACCCGAACCGTTACAATCCCAGAATTTTAGTT